>NZ_JAWLFK010000047.1:0-17927 GCF_041685615.1 Thioalkalivibrio sp. | reverse complement strand
CTCGGCGAGGCCGGCTTCCCGCCCGACCTGCTGGAGGTGGAGATCACCGAGAACCTGCTGATGAGCGACACCCCGGACACGGTGCACAAGCTGAACCGGCTGGGCGCCGCCGGCGTGCAGATCGCGGTGGACGACTTCGGCACCGGCTACTCGTCCCTCAGCTATCTGCAGAAGCTGCCGATCCACACGCTCAAGATCGATCGCAGCTTCACCCAGAGCATCTGCCACGCGGACGAGGCCTGCATCGTCAACGCCATCATCTCCATGGCGCGCGGGCTGAACATGAATATCGTCGCCGAGGGTGTGGAGACCGACGCCCATCGCAACTACCTGCGCAAGCTGGAATGCCCGATGATGCAGGGCTTCCTGTTCGGCCAGCCCGCCCCGCTGTACCGTCTCCTGGAAAACGAGGCACTGGCGCCCCACCCGGCGGCCTGTCAGTAAGCCCGAACGCCTCCCGGGCGCCGCCTACTCGACCGCGACTACCTGCGACCCGGCATCCGCGAGGAAGCAGTGTCCCTGACGCAGACAGTAACGCAACCATTTGTACAGGAAGCGGTTGTACCGCCAACGGCAGACCAGTCCCGGGTGTCCGGTCAGCGTCTCCGGCGTCATGTTGTCGTCCATGGTCCGGCAGTGCAGCTCCAGCACCTCGGCCTGACGGGCGTCGTGGAACAGGCGCACGCGCATGTCCGGCTGCTGGCGCCACTCGCCGTGGTGGTCGAACCGGTAGGTCAGATGCAGCGTGGTGGTGTAACGCGTGCGCTCCAGCACCTCCAGGTACAGGTCCAGCGCGCCGTCAACCCGCGAGACCGACCGCAGCGGCTGGCACTCCAGCTCGGGGCACAAGCGGCGCAGCGCGAGGTAGTTCTCCTCGTACATCTCCATCAAGGCCGCAAAGCTCTCGGGCCGCGGTTCCAGGTGGGACGGGGTCTGACGCTCCAGCAACATGCTGCGCAGTCTAGGGAAACAACGGCATTTCCGCGAGCAACAGTGCCATCGGGCGGGACACCCCCGGGGCTTTTTGGTACCTTCGAATGGACCAACAAGGATGCGCGACCCCATGGATATAAGCGTCGTCACGACCCGGCCCTTCCCCGACCAGAAACCCGGCACTTCCGGCCTGCGCAAGCGCGTCCGGCAATTCCGCCAGCCACATTACCTCGAGAACTACATCCAGAGCATCTTCGACGCGTGTCCGGAGCTGAAGGACGGCGAACTGCTCATCGGCGGCGACGGACGCTTCCACAACCGCGAGGCGATCCAGGTCATCCTGCGCATGGCGCTGGCCAACGGCGTGCAGAAGGTGGCC
Organism: Thioalkalivibrio sp.; assembly: GCF_041685615.1. Classification (GTDB taxonomy): domain Bacteria; phylum Pseudomonadota; class Gammaproteobacteria; order Ectothiorhodospirales; family Ectothiorhodospiraceae; genus Thioalkalivibrio. The sequence goes on along the minus strand of NZ_JAWLFK010000047.1, from coordinate 16,615 downwards.
GTAGGTCTCGGGGGTCTTCTGTCGACCCCGGCGGCGTCCCACCTGATCCGCTCGCGCGGGGCCACCGGCGCGCTGATCCTCTCCGCCTCGCACAATCCGGGCGGGCCGGAGGGCGATTTTGGCGTCAAGCTCAATACCGCCAATGGCGGCCCGGCCCCGCCCGCGGTCACCGACGCAATCTTCGAGCAGAGCACCCGCCTCAGCCACTACCGCATCGCGAACGGCGCGGAACACGTGGATGTCGACCACCTGCACGGGGGGCAGCTCGGGGACATGGCGGTCGAGGTGGTCGACCCCGTCGGGACCTATGCCGACTACATGGCCACCCTGTTCGACTTCGAACGCATCGGTGATCTGCTGCGCTCCGATCACTTCCGCATGCGCTTCGACGCGATGCATGCGGTCACCGGCCCGTACGCCGAGGAGATCCTGGTCAACCGCCTGGGGGCTCCGGCAGAGACCATCCTGCGCGCGGAGCCCCTGGCCGACTTTGGCGGACGTCACCCGGACCCGAACCTGTCCCACGCACGCGAGCTGAGCGAATCCCTGTTCGGCCGCGACGCCCCGGATTTCGGAGCCGCCTCGGACGGCGACGGCGACCGCAACATGATCTTGGGCCGGCACTTCTTCGTCACGCCCTCGGACAGTCTCGCGATCATGGCGGCCAACGCCCACCATGTCCCCGCATTTGCCGACGGCCTGAAGGGGGTGGCCCGCAGCATGCCCACCAGCCAGGCCGTGGACGTGGTCGCCCAGGCGCTCAACCTCCCCTGCTTCGAGACCCCGACCGGCTGGAAATTTTTCGGTAACCTGCTGGATGATGGGCGCATCCGCCTGTGCGGCGAGGAGAGCTTTGGCACCAGCTCCGACCACGTGCGCGAAAAGGACGGGCTGTGGGCCGTGCTGTTCTGGCTCAACCTGCTGGCCGCCCGGCGTCAGTCGGTGGAGGAGATCGTGCGCGACCACTGGCGCCAGTACGGACGCCACTACTACACCCGGCACGACTACGAGGCCGTGGAGAGCGACCGCGCCGAGCAGGTGATGGCGCGCATCCGCGAACAGCTCTCGGTGCTGCCGGGACAGTCACTGGCCGGCATGCGCGTGGCCCGCGCGGACGACTTCGCCTACCGCGATCCGGTGGACAACAGCCTGACCGAGCACCAGGGCCTGCGCGTGCTGTTCGAGAGCGGCGCCCGCATCGTCTTCCGCCTGTCCGGCACCGGCACCGAGGGCGCCACCTTGCGCCTGTATATCGAGCAGCACGAGACCCATCCCGAACACCTGGATGCCGACCCGCAGGAACTGCTGCGACCGCTGATCGAAGCCGCCTGCCGCCTGGGCGACATCCCCGGCCTGACTCGCCGCGAGAAGCCCGACGTCATCACCTGAACGCGGCCGGATGGACATAACGGCCACCCCGCAGCGCTGGAGCCACGGCTACGCGTTCTTTCTGGCGGCCACGGCCTCGGCGGTCGGACTGGGGAACGTCTGGAAGTTTCCCTACATCCTCGGTCAGAACGGGGGCGGGGCGTTCCTGCTGATCTATGTCGGCTGCATCGTCCTGATCGGCATCCCGATCATGATGGCCGAGGTCATGATCGGGCGCCGCGGCCGCCGCTCGCCGGGCTATGCCGCCCGTGCGGTGGCCCGCGAAAGCGGCGCCCACGACCTGTGGCAACTGGTTGGCTGGCTGGGGCTGTTCGCCGCCTTCCTGATCATGAGCTTCTACGTGGTGATCACCGGCTGGGCCTTCTCCTACGTCCACAAGGCTGCCACCGGGGCGTTTGTCGGGGCGGACGGCGAGCAGGTGGCACGGCTGTTCGCGGCGCTGACCGCCTCCCCCGTCGAAATGCTCGCCTGGAGCACCCTCGCCGTCACCCTCGCCTTCGCCATCGTCGCCATGGGCCTGCGCCAGGGCCTGGAACGCTGGCTGCATGTGCTGATGCCGGTACTACTGGTGCTCCTGCTGACCGCCGTGGCGAGCGCCTGGTGGATCGGGGCACCCCGGCAGGCCCTCGAATTCCTGCTGCACCCGGATTTCTCCGCACTCAGCCCGCACGGCGTCCTCGTCGCAGTGGGGCACGCGTTTTTCACCATGACGCTGGCAGCCGGCGTGCTGATGATGTTCGGCGCCTACCTGCCGCAGGAGACATCCATCGCCCGCACCGCCATCGGGGTGGCGCTGGCGGATACCGCCGTGGCGTTGATCGCGGGGCTGGCGATCTTCCCCGTTGTGTTCGGCTTCGGACTCGATCCGGCCGAGGGACCCGGCCTGATGTTCCAGACCGTGCCCCTGGCACTCGCGGCGATACCCGCCGGCGTCGTGCTGACCACGCTGTTCTTCGCCACCCTGAGCCTGGCGGCGTTCAGCACCATGATCACGAACGTACGGGCCTTCGTGCACCTGTTTCACGAACGCTTGCATGCGTCGCGCGTGCTCGCCGCCCTGATGTGTGGGGGCGCGGTCTGGGTGCTCAGCCTGGCCAGCGTGTTCTCGTTCAGCGGCGCCGACTGGACACGCCTGGACATCACCCTGCTGGGTCGCGATGTCCCGACGCTCTACCACGCGATCGAGCACATCGCGATCAATCTTCTGCTGCCCGTCGGCGGACTGCTGATCGCGGTGTTCGCCGGCTGGGTGATGAAGGACCCCATGACCCGCGAGGAACTCGCCCTGACCCCAGCGGCCTTTATGCTCTGGCGATTCCTGGTGCGCTACGTGGCGCCGATCGCCCTCGGCGCGCTCCTGCTGAATCTCGCCGGAGTGATCTAGCCGCTCACAGCGCCGCCCGGAGGCGCTCTGCCGCCTCGCGCAGCCGGGTCTCCGACTGGGTATAGGCGATGCGCAGGTAGTCCCGGCCCCGGGTGGGGCTGAAATCGGTGCCGGGCGTCAGGGCCACGCCGGCCTCGTCGAGAATGCGCGCACAAAGGGCCTCGGAATCCGTTCCATGGGCCGTGCAGTCGGCATAGATGTAGAACGCGCCCTCCGGGCGTGCCTGGACCTCCAGCCCCAGTCCCGGCAGGGCCTCCAGCAGTACGTCACGCCGCCCCCGCAATTCGCGCACCTGCGTTTGCAGCAATGCCTCGGTTTCGGGCGCGAAGGCCTCCAGCGCCGCGGTCTGGGCCATGGTGGACGGTGCCACGAACAGGTTCTGTGCCAGGCGGCGCACCGGGTCCACCCAGTGTTCGGGCACGACCATCCAGCCCAGGCGCCACCCGGTCATCGCGAAGTACTTGGAGAACGAATTGATGACCACCACGTCCGCAAAGCCGGCCGCGGCACTGAGTTCCGGGCGGTCAAAGACGATCTGGGCATAGATCTCGTCCATGATCACCAGCCCCCCGCGCTCGCGCACGACCTCGACGATCGCGGCCAGGCGTTCGTGCGACAGGCAGGTACCGGTGGGGTTCGCCGGCGATCCCAGCAGCACGGCCCGGGTGCCCGCGCCCCAGGCCCCGGCGATCGACTCGGGAGTCGGCTGAAAGCCATGTTCGGCCTGGACGGGCAGGCCCACGGGGATGGCGCCGCGCGCAGCGACAAACTGGCGATTGCAGGCATAGCCCGGGTCCGGCAGCAGGACCTGCTCGCCCGGATTCACCCCCGCCGCCAGCGCCAGCAGGATGGCCGCTGAGGCACCGGCGGTGATCACGATGCGGTCCGGATCCACTTCAGCGCCGTGCCGGCGCTGGTAGTCGTTGGAAATCGCCTCGCGCAGGGTGCGCGTCCCGTGCGCGGGGGTGTAACGGGTATCCCCGGCCGCCAGCGCGGCACGACCGGCGGCGATCACCGGGGGCGGTGTCGGGAAGTCCGGCTCCCCCACCTCGAGGTGGATGATGTCGCGTCCGGCCCGTTCCGCGGCCTGGGCCCGCGCCAGGATGTCCATTACGCGGAACGGCTCCACCACCCGCGCGAACGCCGACAGGTCCGGATTGGCGGGGCATCCCGGAGCCATCCAGAGATCAGCGGCGTACGTGCCGCATCAGGCGCTTGCGCTTTTGCTGCTGGCGCGGGGTCAGCTTGTTGCGACGCCCGGCGTAGGGATTGCGCCCGGAGCGGAATTCCAGCCGCAGGGGCGTCCCGACCAGCTCGAGGTGCTTGCGGAAGAAGTTTTCGAGGTAGCGCTTGTAGCTCCCCGGGAGGGCATCAGTCTGGTTGCCGTGGACCACGATCACCGGCGGGTTCTGCCCGCCCTGGTGAGCGTAGCGCAGCTTGATCCGGCGTCCGCTGACCATCGGTGGGGCGTGCTCTGCCACCGCGGCCTCCAGCAGGCGCGTGAGCTCCGGCGTGGAGACCTTCCGGAAGGCGCTGGCATAGGCCTCGCGTACGTCGTCCAGCAAATGCCCGACGTTGGTCCCGTGCAGCGCCGAGATCAGGCGCATGCGGGCGAAGTCGACAAAGCCCAGGCGGCGGTCCAGCTCGTCGCGAATGCGTTCGCGCGCGTGGTCCTCCATGCCGTCCCACTTGTTCACGGCCAGTACGAGCGCGCGCCCGGCCTCGATCACCATCCCGAGAAGGTGCGAATCCTGATCCGACAGCCCGGACTGGGCGTCAACCACCAGGATCACCACATGGGCCGCCTCGATGGCCTGCAGCGTCTTGATGACACTGAACTTCTCGATCACCTCGTGCACCCGGGCCCGGCGGCGCACCCCGGCGGTGTCGATCAGGGTGTAGTCCTGACCATCACGCTCGAACGGCACGAAGATACTGTCGCGGGTGGTACCGGCGACATCCGTGGCCACCACCCGCTCGTCGCCCAGGATGCGGTTGACCAGGGTCGACTTGCCGACGTTGGGCCGCCCGACAATGGCCACACGGATGCCTGGCCAGTCATCCAGCGCGGCCTGCTGCGAGGCCTCGTCGAGGCCATCGCTCGGTACCTCGCCGCCAGGTTCCTCGGCGGCCGCGCCCAGGGCCGCCCGGCGCGCTTCGGCCACGTCCCTGCGCACGTCCTGCATCAGGCCCTGAACCCCTCGTCCATGGGCCGCGGCAATCGTCGTGATCGAGCCCAGCCCGAGGGCGTAGAACTCGGCGCTGACGGAGTCCGCGTCCAGCCCGTCGGTCTTGTTCACCACCACGCGGGCCTTTGCGCCGGCTTCTCGCAGCTGGTCGGCGATCGCCTGATCCTGTGGCGTCAGGCCATCGCGGGCATCCACCAGGAACAGGACGTGATCGGCCTCGGCCACCGCGCGCCGGGTCTGCTCCGCCATCGCGCGATCCATCGTCGCGCCCTCGCCCGAGAGTCCCCCGGTGTCCACCGCCAGGTAGGGAAAGTCGCCGACCTTGCCGATGCCGTACTGCCGATCGCGCGTCAGCCCTGCGACATCGGCCACCAGGGCATCGCGCGAACGCGTGAGCTGATTGAACAGCGTGGACTTGCCAACGTTCGGCCGTCCGACCAGCGCGATAACCGGAATCATCGCCGGTCCAGCCCGCTGCAATGCGCCCGGCGAACCGGCATGGCGTGGTTCACTCGTCGCCCCGGATTACCGGGTCCACCGCGGTCAACTCGCCGTTGTCCGTAACCACATACAGCGTGCCGTTCACCAGGGTCGGCCGTGTAACCACGGAACCGGAGCCGGTGCGCAGCCGCGCCACGATGCGCCCGTCTTCCACGTCGATCCAGTGCAGGTAGCCCTCGTAGTCACCGACGATCGCGTGCTGCCCCACCACGACCGGCGCGGTAACACCCCGTAGACGCAGGCCGTCCAGCTGCCACAGATCGCCGCCATTGCGGGGCTCCAGCCCCCAGACGTGGCTTTCGGCATCGGTCACCACCAGCACGTCGGACCCGGTATCCACGTCCGCGCCCTGATAGGACGAAAAGTCGCGAGCCCAGAAGATCTCGCCGGAATTCAGGTCCAGCGCCGCCAGGCGTCCCTGATAGGTCGCGGCGATGGCCGCCCCGCGATACAGCGGGATATGCCCGTCCACATCCACCATGCGTTCGACCTCGGTGCGCCCGCTGGGGACGCCCAGGGTCGTCTCCCAGAGGACGTTCCCACGGTTGAGCCCCAGCATCAGGAGGCGTCCATTGTCGAACCCGGCAAGCACCCGCCCGGAGGTAATCTGCGGGCGCTGGGCGCCGCGCAGGCTCAGTGAGGGAGTGGTGCGCAGCGCGGTCCACCGGGTCGCGCCGGAGGCGGCATCCAGCGCATGGATGCGCCCGTCGTTGGTCCGCACGACCACCAGCCCGTCGGCCACATCCGAAACGGCCAGAACCTCGCTGGAGAGCGCGGCACGCCAGCGCTCGCCGCCGCCTTCGAGGTCCACGCCAATGGCGTCGCCATCCAGCGTGCCAACCACCGCGAGGTCGTCCCCGACCCCCACGCCGGCCGAGACACGGGCATCGTCCAGCCGTACCTGCCAGCGCTGGCTCCCGCCATCCGGATTCAGGCCGGTGACGCGGCCCGTGGCGTCGGTCACCACCACCAGGTCATCGGTAATGCCCGGGTAGACCTGCCACAGGAAGCGCTCACCGCCGCTGCCCACCGAGCGCGACCACAGCCGCTCCGGCTGGCCCTCGGCCTCGAAGTCCGGCAGTTCCGCGGGCGGCTCGGTGGTGTCGCGCTGCCACAGACCGCAGGCGCTCAGGGACAGGATCAACCCGCTGGCAATCAGCAGGCGCACGGCCGGACTCGCAAGGGAAGGCACTGACATCGGGCGAGGAATCCTCTGGACGGTAGATTTAGACGGAGAGTTCTTCGTATTTCAGGCGCAGGTACTCGGGGCTGTGCCCCGCGTCCAGTGCGGCCTCGTAATGTTCGCGAGCGCGCTCGTCATCGCCACGGGCTCGGGCAAGATCACCCTCCAGCTCGCGCTTCAGGCCCGTGAAGGCATCGCTGCGGATATCCCCCAGGGTGGCCTCGGCATCATCGAGACGCTCGGCGAGGATCATCTGGCGGACAAGACGCAGGGTCAGAACCTCGCGATAGCCACGATCGGGAGCAGCGTCCCGCGCGGCCTGCAGGGCATCGATCGCGGCCTCGGCGTCGTCCTGCGCGATCGCCGCGTCCGCGCGGTAGATCCAGGCGAGGGCCCGGTAGGGCGTACCGCGGCCCTGCTCGATCACCGCATCGGCCAGTTCCAGCGCACGTTCGGTCTGACCGTTTTGTCCGGCCGTCTGCAGGGCCTGATACATCTCGGAGGCTCCCTGGGCCCGCGTTTCCTCGCGATCGCTCCACCAGTTCCAGCCAAGCAGGCCGCCGATCCCGAGAACCAGCCCGGCCACGATCGCCAGACCGTTGTCCGACCACCACTGCTTGATGCGCTCGGCTTTTTCTTCGTCGGTGAGATAACTCATCGTGTCTTCTGTCCTTGCGTTGGCTACGGGCGCGCCTCGAGCGCGCGGCGCAGATGATCGGCGAGCGATGCACGGTTGACGGCCACCTGCTCGCCGCCCTGCGATCTTAACGGCTTCACCGTCACGATGCCCGCGGCGTGTTCGTCGCTCCCGAGGACCAGGGCGTAGTGCGCTCCAAGCCGGTCGGCGCGTTTCATCTGCGACTTGAAGCTACCGCCGCCACAATGCTGCACCAGGCGCAGCCCCGGCAACTCGCCCCGCAGCTGTTCCGCCAGCTGCAGCGCCGGCTCCACCAGATCGTCGCCCCCGACAATCAGGTACGCGTCAGGCCCCGGGGCCGCCGGGGATTCTTCCCGGGTCTCCAGCAGCGCAACCAGGCGCTCCAGCCCCATGGCCATCCCGATGGCCGGGGTCCCGCGGCCGCCGAGTTGTTCGACCAGGCCATCATAGCGACCGCCGGCGCACACGGTACCCTGGGCGCCAAGGTCATCGGTGATCCACTCGAATACGGTATGCGTATAGTAATCGAGACCGCGCACCAGGCGCGGGTTGTGCTCATACGCAATGCCCAGCGCATCGAGATATGCACACAGGCCGTCGAAGTGGGCACGCGAGGCTTCGTCCAGGTCATCCATCAGGCTCGGCGCATCCGCGACCACCTTGCGGGTCTCCGGATGCTTGCTGTCGAGGATGCGCATCGGGTTGTCGTGGAGGCGGCGCTGCGCCTCCTCGTCCAGGGCATCGCGGTGCTGCTCGAAATACGCGACCAAGTGGTCGCGGTAGCGCTGACGGCTCTCCGGGGTTCCCAGCGTGTTCAGCTCCAGACGCACGTTCGCCAATCCCAGCATGTGCCACAGGCGTGCCGTCATCGCCAGCATCTCGGCGTCGACATCCGGACCCGGGAGACCAAAGACCTCCACTCCGACCTGATGGAACTGGCGATAGCGGCCCTTCTGCGGGCGCTCGTGGCGGAACATCGGCCCCAGGTACCACAGGCGCTGGACCTGGTTGTGCAGCAGCCCATGCTGGATCCCGGCGCGCACACAGCTGGCGGTCCCCTCCGGGCGCAGGCTCAGGCTGTCGCCATTGCGATCGTCAAAGGTATACATCTCCTTCTCGACGATGTCGGTGACATCACCGATGGAGCGCTTGAACAGTTCCGTTGCCTCCACGATCGGCATCCGGATCTCGTGGTAGCCGTAGCTCTCCAGGACCTCGCGCAGAGTGGTTTCCAGGTGCTGCCAGACGTGAATGGACTCGGGCAGGATGTCGTGCATCCCGCGGATCGACTTGATCGCTTTCATGGCGTCTTTAATTGGTTGTGATAGCCGGCCGGGGAACCCGGTTCAGCCTTCCAGATCGAAGCGCGCGGTGCGGTCGCTCCGGATATGCGGCTCGACGTCCACCGGCTCCCCGTCCAGCGTCAGCGAGACGCCAGGGGCGTTGCCCAGGATCACCCGGCCCGGCAGCTCGAGGCGGAGCGTCTCGCGATCGCCCGAACTGAGCACGCCGGTCAGGACCACCTCGTCATCGGCATCGCGAATCTCCACCCAGGACGTCTCCTCGATCTCGAGCACCAGCTCGACTCCCTCGCCCGCCTCGGCCGACGCGGGTGCGGCTTCAGCCGCGGAATCGGTTTCAGGCAGCGCGGCCACGTCCGGTGCGGCTGGCTCTTCCGGCACGGCCAGGCGTTCGGTCAGGGACTCGGCTGTTACGGCGGGCGACGCCGTTTCAGCCACGGCCTCGGCGGAATCGTCCGCGCCGATCCCGGTACCCGGGGGCTCGGCGGCGTCCTCTTTCGGGGCTTCGTCCAACACGACCTCCGGTGCGGGCTGGTCGGGCTCGGTACGCTCGTTGTCCGGGGGAGCCGTCTCCAACGGCTCGGGCTGGTCCATATCCGCGTCGGGCGTACTTTCCAGTCCCGGAACCGCCTCGCGGGCGTCGCCCAGGTTCAGCGACGGCAGGACCGGAGTCCCCGTGCGTTCGCTCCAGGCGTACACCCCGAGACCCAGCAGAACCGCGAACAGCAGCAGGGCCAGCCAGTAGATGCCCCGCCCGCGCCGCTGTTGACGCGTCCGCGCGGAGGGTGTCGCGACCGCCCGAAGTTCGGGATCCACCAGACCATGACGCTCGAACGACTGGATCCACGGACCGGCATCCGCACCTAGCTCGCGCGCGCAGGAGCGCAGGTATCCCCGCACGTACGCCGGCGGCATGTGCTGAAACCGATTGGCTTCCAGGTCTTCCAGGGTTCCGCGACCCAGATGGATACGGCGGGCCAGGGACGCGGTATCGTGACCCGCGGCCTCGCGTGCACGGCGCAGGCTGGCACCGGGCTCGTCGTCACTCCCCGGCGCCTCCGCCTCGGGGTCTTCTGGCTGATCGCGGGTGGTCAGGCCGTGGGCGGCGGAGAACGACGGCTCCGGGTCGGGGTCCGCTGCCTCGGTGCGCAGGGGGGCGACGTTCCCGGTCGAGTCATCGACCTCATCGACCCGGCCCAGATCGGGCTCCTTGTCGCGCGGATCGCTCACCCCTCATCCTCCAGACGGCGCAGTTCGGTCATCTCTTCACTGTCCGGGTGCTGACGGCTCAGGCGGTCGGCGCAGGAATTGGCCGCGCGACTGTTCCCCAGCGCGGTCTCGGCCTGGTAGCACAGCAGCAGGGTCTCGGCATTCTCGACACCCTGGCTGTTCAGGCGCTGGAGAAAGGCACGGGTCTGCATGGGGCGGTCGGCGTTATAGGTCAGCCGCGCCATTTCCAGCAACGCCCGCGGGTATTGCGGATTCAGCTCCAGCGCGCGCCGCAACTGGCGTTCCCCCTGCTCGATGTCGCCCGCATCGGCGTGACAGACGCCGGAATTCATGTACGCAATATCGCGGCGGTCGTAATCCGGGTTGTCGATGGCCCTGGCGAACAGCTCCTGGGCCTCTTCGAAATCCTCTCGACTGCACAGCAGCGCACCGAGGTTGGTCTGGGCGAAGGGATTGCCCTCGTCGCGGCGCAGGGCCCGACGGTAGTGTTCCTCGGCACGGTCCAGCTGGCCCTTGCGCTCTTGGACTGACGCCATGCCGATGTTGGCCAGGGCATGGCCGGGATCATATTCGAGCGCACGGCGAAGGTTGCGTTCGGCCTGCTCGAACTCGCCTTCGCGCAGATACCCGATTCCGAGATCGGCGTGCACCTCGGCGCCCTCCTCGCGCTCGTCCGAGACGGGCCGGTCGGTCGTCGTGGCACAGCCACCCAGCAACAGCACCAGGCACAACCCGGCCGCCAGGCGCAAACCCGTGCGTCCCCTCATGAAGCCCTCCGATCCGTCTGTGGCAACTCGGCATGCAGGCGGAACATGCGCATGCCTCGATTGGTTCGGTCCTCGACCTGCCCCACCAACTGCCCGCAGGCGGCATCGATGTCGTCGCCGCGCGTCCGGCGCACCGTGGTCACGTAGCCGGCCTTCTGCAGGCGCCGTTCGAAGGCCAGCACATCGGCTTCGCGCGGGCGACCGAACGGAGCCCCCGGGAACGGATTGAACGGGATCAGGTTGATCTTGCCGGGGATGCCGCGCAACAGTCCGGCAAGCTCGTTGGCGTGCTCGGGCTGATCGTTCACCCCCGCCAGCAGGACGTATTCGAAGGTCACCCCGCTGTGCGCCTCGGTCGCCTCGACGTAGCGCCGGCAACTCTCCAGCAGTCGCGCAATCGGGTACTTGCGATTGATCGGCACCAGGCGGTCACGCAATGCGTCGTTCGGAGCGTGCAGGCTGACGGCCAGTGCCACGTCGGTGTGTTCGCTCAGGCGATCCAGGGCCGGCACCAGCCCGGAGGTCGACAGTGTCACGCGCCGACGGCTGAGGCCGTAGGCGTTGTCGTCGGTCATCAACTGGCAGGCCGGGACCACCGCATCGAAATTGGCCAGCGGCTCGCCCATCCCCATCAGGACCACGTTGCTCACCGCCCGCTTGCGGCCTTCCGGCGCCGTCAGGCGCTGCATGGCCAGCCACACCTGGCCGATGATCTCAGCACTGGTCAGGTTGCGGTTGAACCCCTGCTGGGCGGTGGAACAAAAGGTGCAGTCGAGCGCACAGCCGACCTGGGAGGAGATACACAGCGTCCCGCGGCCACCTTCGGGGATGAAGACGGTCTCGATGGCATTGCCGTCCGGGAGCCGCAACACCCATTTGACGGTGCCGTCTGAGGAGGCCTTTTCCAGCCCGATCTCGGGTACGCGGATCTCGGTGTCGCGGGCCAGGCGCTCGCGCAGCTTGCGCGACACGTCGGTCATCTGCTCGAAGTCGGTGATCCCGCGCTGATGGATCCACTTGATCAGCTGGGTGGCACGAAAACGCGGTTCACCCCACTGCGCCAGCAACTCGACGAGCTGTTGGTGGCTGAAGCCCAGCAGGTTCAGGGGGGTGGAGGATGCGCTTGCCATATCAGGGACCGGTTGGCTCAAGCCCCCTAGTGTACTGTGCCGAAGGGATGCCTGCCTACGGGGCCCGGTGCACGGTGCAGCCGGCCCCCGCAGCGCCGGCGGACGTCTTATCGGGTGCGCGGGCAGACGCCGTCGTCACCGAAGAAAAAAGCGATCTCGCGCTCGGCGGTCTCCGGGGCATCGGAGCCGTGCACGGCGTTCTCGTCGATGGAGACGGCGAAGTCGGCGCGGATGGTGCCCGGGGCCGCTTCCTTCGGGTTGGTCGCGCCCATGATCTCGCGGTTCTTGGCAATGGCGTCCTCGCCTTCCAGAACCTGCACCAGCACCGGGCCGGAGATCATGAACTCGACCAGGTCATTGAAAAACGGGCGCTCCTTGTGCACGTCGTAGAAGCCTTCGGCCTGCTCGCGGCTCAGGTGCATCATGCGGGCGCCAACGACCTTCAGGCCGCCCTTCTCGAAACGGCCGATGATGTCGCCGATCACGTTCTTGGCAACGGCGTCGGGCTTGATGATGGAAAGGGTGCGTTCAACGGCCATGGTGCGGCTCTCCTGCTACTTGGATTGATTTCATTCGCCGGGCCCGGGTGCAAACGCGAGAACCCGCCGAACGGCGGGTTCCCAACGCAAAAACGACGCGGACACAACGTGCGGCGCGTAGTCTAGCGACCTGACGCCTTCGCGGCAATCCGACGCCAACAACCGTGATTTCACCACGAAACCCACGAAGAAATTCAAGGGCGAACAGATTGCACAGGAAGTCGGGAAGATAGGCAGATTTTGTTTTTGGTGCGCCTGTCGGTGGATAGGCGGCAATGCCTGCCCATCCGTCCAGCCATGACACTGCGGCCTACACCCAGAATCTTCCCGCCTTCCAATCTTCCTGTTGATCGCTTTTGACTTTCTTCGTGGCTTCGTGGGCTTCGTGGTGAACCCAGAAACGCGTCAGTCGTCGACGTCGGCCTCGTCCATCCAGGCAAGCTGGATCGCCTCGAGGATGCGTTCGCCCGAACGTTCCGGATCGTCATCGAACTCCGGCAGGTTCATCACCCACTGGTGCAGGTCCATGAAATTGATGTTGCGCGGGTCGACATCCGGATATTCGTCGGCCAGCTGCATCGCGATTTCCTGGGTATCCGTCCACTTCATCGTACTGTCCTCAATGGTTCTCGGAAACCTGATTGATGGTGTACTTCGGCAGTTCCACCACCAGATCACTGTCCGCCACAACGGCCTGGCAGGAAAGCCGCGAGTCCGGCTCCAGACCCCAGGCCTTGTCCAGCATGTCTTCCTCGTCTTCCGTCGGCTCTTCCAGACGGTCGAGACCTTCGCGCACGTAGACATGGCAGGTCGTGCAGGCGCAGGACTTCTCGCAGGCGTGCTCGATCTCGATCCCGTTCTGCAGCGCGAGATCACAGATGCTGATGCCCGACTGGGCCTCGAGGGAGGCGCCTTCGGGACAGATTTCTTCGTGTGGCAGAAAGATTACCTGGGGCATGTTCTCAGTTCCCTGCGTCGTATTCGCTAACGTTGTGCCCGGCGAGCGCGCGCCGGATGCTGTCATTCATGCGCCGCGCGACGAAGGCCTCCGAGGCCTGCTCTACGCGCTTGCGGGCGTTCTCGATGGCGTCCGGATCCGCGCCCTTCTCGCGCTCGGCGCGCAGGGCGTCACGCGCCTGTTCGATGGTCCGGCGTTCCTCGGGCTCCAGATAGCGATCGCCATCCGCCCGCAGCGCCGCGTCCAGCGCCTCGAGCACCCGGTCGGCCTCGACCAGCTCCTCGCGCAGGCGGCGGGCCTCCATGTCCTCGCGGGCCGAGGACGCCGAATCGCGCAGCATCTGCTCGATCTCGGCGTCGGTCAGGCCGTAGCTCGGCTTGACCTCGATATGCGCCTCGACCCCCTGGGTCTGCTCGCGAGCGGTCACGTTCAGCAACCCGTCGGCATCCACCTGGAAAGTCACGCGGATGCGCGCCGCCCCGGCGACCATTGGCGGGATGCCGGAAAGCGTGAACCGCGCCAGCGAACGGTTCGCGTCCACCACGTCGCGCTCGCCCTGCACCACGTGCAGCGACATCGCGGTCTGGCCATCCTTGAAGGTGGTGAATTCCTGCGCCCGCGTGACCGGGATGGTGGTGTTGCGCGGAACGATGAATTCGACCAGCCCACCCATCGTCTCCAGCCCGAGTGAAAGCGGGATCACGTCCAGCAATACCAGCTCGGTATCCGGCTTGTTGCCGGCCAGGATGTCCGCCTGTTGCGCGGCACCGATCGCAACCACGCGGTCCGGATCAATGCCCGCGCGCGGGGTCCGGCCGAAGTAGCCCGCGACCGCCTCGCGCACCGCCGGCATGCGGGTGGACCCACCGACCAGCACGACCTCGTCGATACCGTCTTTCTCCAGCCCCGCGTCCGCCATCACCTGCCGGCAGGCGGTCATGGTGCGGTCCAGCAGCGGGCGGGCCAGTTCCACCAGGGTGTCGCGATCCATCTCGCCGGACCAGGTGGACCCATCGGCGCGCACGACCTCGACTGTGGTACTCGCGGCGTCGGTCAGGGCCTCCTTGGCCCGGCGCGCCGCCAGCAACACGCGGCGCAGGCGCTGCGGATCGGCCTCCCCGCCCATGCCGGCCTCGCTCAGGAGCCAGTCGGCGATGGCGCGGTCGATATCGTCGCCGCCCAGGGCGGAGTCGCCGCCGGTCGCCAGCACCTCGAACACGCCCTGGCGCAATTGCAGGATGGAGATATCGAACGTCCCGCCGCCCAGGTCATAGACGGCGATCGTGCTTTCCTCGCCCTGGTCCAGCCCATAGGCGACCGCCGCCGCGGTCGGCTCGCTGATCAGGCGGAAGACGTTCAGACCGGCCAACTGCGCGGCGTCGCGCGTGGCCTGGCGCTGGGCATCATCGAAATACGCCGGCACGGTGATCACCACACCCTCGAGCTCGTCGCCCAGGGTCGCCTCGGCGCGCGCTCGCAGCGTCTGCAGGATCTCCGCGGACACTTCCACGGCGGTCTTGTCGCCCGCCGCCGTCTCAATGCGCGGCACGCTGGACTCGCCGGTCTTCAGCCGGAACGGCAGCTCGCCGGACAACGTTGCGACATCCGCCGCTCCCCGCCCGATCAGGCGCTTCACCGAGGCGATGGTGTTGTGCGGGTCGTCCGCCGCATGTTCGGCCGCCGCATGGCCCACACTCACGCCGTCCGCGGCGTAATGCACCACCGACGGCAGGATATGCCGCCCCTGCTCGTCGGGCAGCGTGTCCACCTCTCCGCTGCGCACGGTCGCGACCAGCGAATGGGTGGTGCCAAGATCGATCCCGGCCGCCAGGTGCCGCTGGTGCGGGGCGGAGTCGGCTCCGGGTTCAGTGATCTGCAGTAAGGCCATCGAAAATCGGCTCCTTCACTCGGCCGCAGCCAGGTTTCGTCGGGTACGTTTTATCTCGTCCAGCAGGCGGTCGAAGAAGCGCAACTCCAGCACCCGATCCTTGGCGTCTTCTGCCGGTGCCTCCGGATCCGCGAGGGCCCGCGCGACCCGCGCCCGCGCCTCGGCCCGGGCCTGCACCAGCTCGCCGCCAGCCGCCTCCAGCGCTTCGCTGTCGCGCGCGGCCGCAGCCTCTTCCAGGCGTTCGCGCCACTCGATCTGCGCCTCGATGAACTCGATGTTCTGGCTGGTATCGCGCTCGGGATCAAAATCCACCCCGGTGCGCTCCAGCAGGTGCACGGCACGCCGGTAGTCGTCCGCCAGGATCGCGTAGGCCTCGTTGACGTCGGCCGCCACCGATGCCGCCATGCGCCGGGCCTGATCGCCCTGGCGCACAAAGCGGTCCGGATGCAGCTCCGCCTGCAGCCGGCGAAAGCGCTCGTCCAGTTGTTGCCGGTCCACCTCGAAGGCGACCGGCAGGTCAAACTGCTCGAATGGGTCGTTCATCCAGTCTCGGCCTTGCGACGGGGCAACAAAAGAAAAGGGGTGGGACGACGGCCGCCGGGAACAGATCCCCGCGCGACCCCCATGCACCACCCCGCATGCGAGGCTCAGTCAGATGCTGAAGCTTTCACCGCAGCCGCACCGCGCCTTCTCGTTCGGGTTGTTGAACCTGAACCCCTCGTTCAGGCCTTCCTTGCCGAAGTCCAGCTCGGTCCCGTCGAGGTACACGAGGGACTTCGGGTTCACGACCAGCTTCACGCCGCGATCCTCGAACACCGTGTCGGTGTCCTCGACATCGTCGGCGAACTCCACCACGTAGGCCATGCCGGAGCAGCCGGTCGTCCTGACGCCCAGCCGGACGCCCACACCCTTGCCCCGTTTCTCGAGGAAGCTTTGGATGCGTTCGGCCGCGGGTTCGGTCACTGTAATCGCCATAGGGCCCTCAGGCAGATTGCTTCTCGGCTTCCGCGGCCTCGCCGTGGCGCTCCTGGTAGTTCGAGACCGCCGCCTTGATGGCATCCTCGGCCAGCACGGAGCAGTGGATCTTCACCGGCGGCAGGGCCAGTTCCTCGGCGATCTGGGTGTTCTTGATCTGGCTCGCCTCTTCCAGGGTCTTGCCGCGCACCCATTCGGTCAGCAGCGAACTGGAAGCGATCGCGGAACCGCAGCCATAGGTCTTGAATTTGGCGTCCTCGATGATGCCCTCGCCGTTGACCTTGATCTGCAGCTTCATCACGTCGCCGCAGGCCGGAGCGCCGACCATGCCGGTACCGACCGAGTCGTCGTTCTTGTCGAAGCTGCCGACGTTGCGCGGATTTTCGTAGTGGTCCAGAACCTTGTCACTGTAAGCCATGACCGTTCTCCTGTTGCGTGTGTACGCGTTGCGTTGGTGGTGTCGAGCGGGCCCCTAGTGGGCCGCCCACTCGACGGTGCTCAGATCGATGCCGTCCTGGTACAT
>NZ_JAWLFK010000046.1:10909-18003 GCF_041685615.1 Thioalkalivibrio sp. | reverse complement strand
CCGGTTTCCCGTGTGGGTAGGGTGGGTTTCAGGCGATCTGGACCGAGTCTAGATCGATCCGGGCCGACACCTATTTCCCAGGGGAGACCTTCCACGAAGACACTTTCCGGATTTCGCATGACCGCGCACGCGGCCTGCGTGGTCGTCGCCATGGGAACCTCGACACCGGTGCTGGCGGATACGGACTATTCCGAGTGCCGCGACGTGTTCGACCCGTTGCCGGAGCTGGGTTCGATCGAGGCCGAAATCGAGATGGCGATGGCGATGGCGTTGGCAGACGCGATCGAACGTCTGGAAGAGTTCAACGAGTGCCAGGAGAAGTCCAAGCCGGCTATCCCGGCTATGTGACGGCGACAACGTGATCAATGCCGATCACGTGGCCCATGCGCTGGCCGCCTTGCAGCGAACGCTGAACACCCCGTACTCGCCGCTGGATCACTGGCGGGTCGGAGACGAGGGCGCGATGTCCGAGCAGCAGCGGCACGGGATGAAACTCTTCGCCGACAATGGCTGCGTGGCCTGCCACCGCGGCCCGGCAATGACCGACAGCAACTTCCATCGCATCCAGGTACCGGGCTCGGAAGACGAGGGCCGCTATCGGGTGACCGAGGAGGAAAGCGATCGCTTTGCCTTCAAGACGCCAACCCTGCGCAACGTGGCCCTGACCCCCCTACATGAACAATGGGGAGACCGCCACGCTGGACGAGGCGATCCGCATCATGGGGCGGGAGATGCTGGGTACGGAGTTCAGCGATGACGAGGTCGCGGACCTGGAAGTTCATGCACGCGCTGACCGGGGACATACCCCCATTCGGGATTCCGGCGCTGCCGTAACGGCCGGTTGAACGGGTTGTACTCGCCGGCCCCCGGTCCCGGAGGGGCCCTTTTTGTGTCGGCGCTCCACGGCAATCTGATACTGCCCGGAGTGCCGGGTGAGGGCGACGGCTTTCATCGCGGTTCCTTCCTGCGGCGTCGGCGATGTTTGTCTGCCTCGAGTATCGCCCACGGTCGCCGGATTGCCGGATTATGGAGCGGTATCGTTCTGCTACCCTATGCGCCCTTGACTACGTTCCGAAATCGAGTGTCCTGCGCATGAGTCTTCGTACCCGTTTTGCCCCCAGTCCCACCGGTTATCTGCATATCGGTGGTGCCCGTACAGCACTGTTCTCCTGGCTGTATGCTCGCCACCACGGTGGCGAGTTCGTGCTGCGCATCGAGGACACCGACCTCGAGCGCAGCACGGCCGAGTCGGTGAACGCCATCCTCGAGGGCATGAACTGGCTGGGGCTCACCTACGATCATGGGCCGTTCTATCAGACGGAGCGCTTTGACCGGTACAAGGAGGTGATCGATCAGCTGATGGCGGCCGGCCATGCCTATCGCTGCTACTGCACGAAGGAAGAACTGGACGCGATGCGCGAGGAGCAGAAGGCGCGCAAGGAAAAGCCGCGCTATGACGGCCGCTGCCGCGCTCGCACCGAGCCACGCGAGGGCGTGGAACCGGTCATCCGCTTCCGCACCCCGGACGAGGGCGTGACGCTCGTCGACGACATGGTGCGCGGAAAGGTCGCGTTCCAGAACAGCGAGCTGGACGACCTGATCATCGCCCGCTCCGATGGCTCGCCGACCTACAACCTGACCGTGGTTGTCGACGACATGGACATGGGCATTACCCATGTGGTCCGCGGCGACGACCACCTGAACAACACCCCGCGCCAGATCAACATCCTCAAGGCGCTGGGCGTAGAGCCGCCGCGCTATGGCCACCTGCCGATGATCATGGGTCCGGACGGCGCCAAGCTGTCCAAGCGCCATGGCGCCGTGTCGGTCATGCAGTATCGCGACGAGGGCTACCTGCCGGAGGCATTGCTGAACTACCTGGTGCGTCTGGGGTGGGCGCATGGAGATCAGGAAATCTTCTCGATGGACGAGCTGGTGCGCCTGTTCGATATCGAGGACGTCAACCAGTCCGCCTCTGCCATCAACCCCGACAAGCTTCTGTGGCTGAACCAGCATTACATCAAGACGCTGGACCCGGACCACGTCGCACTGGAATTCGGCTGGCACCTGGGACAGTTGGGGATCGACCCGAGCGATGGACCGGCGATGCGCGATGTCGTCATTGCCCAGCGCGAACGTGCCCGGACGCTTCGCGAAATGGCCGAGAACAGCGTGTATTTCTATCGCGAGTTCGAGGACTACGACGAGAAGGCCGTGCGCAAGCAGCTGACCGTCGAGGCCAAGCCCGTCTTGCAAACCCTGCACGATGGATTCAGTGCCCTGGGCGCCTGGGAGAAGGAACCGCTCCATGAGGTGGTGGTGCATACCGGCGAGCGGCTGGAGCTGAAGCTGGGCAAGGTCGCGCAGCCCCTGCGGGTGGCCCTGACCGGGGGTACGGTGTCCCCGCCGATCGATGATACGCTGGTGCTGATCGGTCGCGAGCGCGCCCTGGCCCGGATCGACCGCGCGTTGGAGAAAATTTCCGCCGATGCGGGTTGACACATTTCGGGGTGCTGGCTACAGTACGCGCTCGCCTGACACGGGGCCATAGCTCAGCTGGGAGAGCGCCTGCATGGCATGCAGGAGGTCGGCGGTTCGATCCCGCCTGGCTCCACCACTCAGGTGAAATGCGAGTCCATCAATGCATCGTTTCGGAGTCATCTCACTCTACGTTGGATTGGTGCTGGCAGTGGTCGGATTGATCGGCGGTTTCGGGCTGATGCTCACCGGGGAACAGACCTGGTCAAAGCCCCTCATCGCGCTGGTACCGATCGGGTTTTTGCTGGTATTCAACGGCCTCGTGACGACGCTTCTGCATCGGCCACCGGATCGAGAGGAAGACCGGCCCAAGGGCCCACCCGAGTAACGACAAGACGTTGCCTCTACGTCCCCATCGTCTAGAGGCCTAGGACACCGCCCTTTCACGGCGGCGACCGGGGTTCGAATCCCCGTGGGGACGCCATATTCCGAAAAGGCCCGAACCGCAAGGTTCGGGCCTTTTCATTTGTGGTGCAGGCACGCCCGACAAACACCGCAGCGGCAGAGTCTGGGGCGGTGGGTTCCTGGCGGCCGCCGCCGGACACTTGCCCCGGCGGTGGTTGTCAGGCGAGGCGAGGATCGCGCTGGCGGCGTTCGTCGGGGTGAGGGCGCGGGATGATGCAGTGGTTGATGCGCAGGAGTTCGCGTTCGGCCCAGGATTGCACCTGGGGGTCGGTGGCGAATCGGGCGTAATCGAGCAGGGTCTGGCGTTCGATGTTGGGATTGCCCTGTTCGTGGGCGATCCGGCGGGCGCGCTCCAGTTCTTCCCAGCCCTCTTCGTCTTGCCCGTCGCTTTTGGTGAGCAGCGCGACCGCGCGCAGTCGCCGGATCGTGGGCTCGAAGGCGAGATCTCCGCGTTTGCGACAGCCGGCGAGGGCCTCGTCCGCGACCGCCAGTCGCTGTTCCGGGGCGGTGTCACTGGTCTGCAGGGCATCCAGCAGGATGAGCTGGAAGATGGTGTTGACGCCATCCATGATGTGGCGCATCGCTTCCACCTGCTGTTCGATGGCCTCGTGCGCGTCGGCTTGCCCCTGCCGGGCCAGGGCCCAGTTCTCGAGCGTGATGCCCGCCGCGCGCCACAGCGGGTAGTCGTACTCCTGGGCGATGGAGAGCGCGCGGCGCGCGGCGGGCAGGGCCGACTCCGGGTCCGCGCAGTAGAAGCCGAGGACCGAGCGGAAGGTATGCACGAAGGCCTCGGTGGGCCGGTGGCCGAGCTCGTCGGCCTGCTGGCAGGCGGCATCCATCTCGGTCCAGGCGCGGGCGTGATTGCCCAGATGGAGCAGGGTCCAGGCCATGAAGCCGCGGGCGCTGATCGCGGGGTTTTCGGTGTGGCGTGCCACCAGGGTGGCGTGATCCTCGTCGCGGTAGAGCTCGACCGCCTGCGTCTGGTGTTCCAGGGCCTCGGCGAAACGCCCGGTCCAGAAGTGGGTGTTGCCCTGCACGTAATGCGCCGCGATCTTCAAAAGGCGGTCGCCCGAGCGTTCGGCCAGCTGTTCCATCTCGGCGGCGAGGCGATGCGCCTCCGGGAATCCGTGCCAGGAGCCGGCGCCATGCCACAGGCCCCAAAGGACACGGAAGTACTGGACCGGATCCTGTTCCGGGGCGGTCAGGCGCATGGCGCGCTCGAAGATGTCGTTGACCGTGCGCGAGCCGTAGCCCAGCAGGGCCAGGTTGGAGGCCCCGAGGCCGCCCAGGGCGCGGAGGGTTTCCTGCTCGCGCGTGGTCGGGTCGTCGCTTGCCTGGGCCTGTGGGTGGCGCTCCAGACAGTCCAGCGCGTCCTCGAAGTAGTGCGAGGCCTCGGGCAGGATGCCGCGCGCGAAAGCGGCCTCGCCCGCCTGCAGCCAGGCACTGACTGCTTCCGGATAGCGCCCGGCATGGTACAGATGGGTAGCGATGCGGCCCCAGTCCGCGGTCTGCATGCCGTTTTCGCCGTCTTCCTGCATCAGGTCGGCCAGCTGGCCGTGCAGACGGGTGCGGTCGCTCAGCAGCATCGACTCGTAGGCCGCCTGGCGGAACAGGACGTGGCGGAAGCGATAGCGCACCCCGTCGACCATGCCGGCGGGTTCGATGAAGCCCTTTCCGGTCAGGCGCGTGAGTTGCCGGCGAATGGTGTCGGCCGGCTGGCCGCGCAGGCGACTCAGGATGCGGGTATCGAAGTCGCGGCCGATGACGGCCGCCGAATGCGCCAGTTCGCGGGCGCTGCCCAGCTGTTCCAGGCGGGCGACGAGAAGATTGGAAAGCCCCGGCGGGAGGGTGTCCGGCAGCTGGCCGGTACGCGCGGCCTCGAGGGCATAGCGCGTGAGCTCCTCGAGGAATAGCGGAACGCCCTCGCCGCGCTCGATCAGCTGGTCGCGCAGGCCACTGGAAAGGCGACCATTCGGGTCCAGGCGGTCCACCAGGTCGTGTGCGGCGGTATCGTCCAGCCCGTGGAGGCGGATGTGCTCCAGCGACAGGTCGCGCCAGGAGGAGCGAAAGCTCATGCGCGCCGTCAGGACGGCCATGATCGGCTGGCGATGCAGGCGCTGGTACAGCCGCCGCAGGAACTCCGAGGTACCGGAGTCCATCCAGTGCAGGTCGTCGCAGATCAGTAGGGTCGGGCCGTGTGCGGCGCGGCGGTGGACCAGTTCGACCAGGATGTCGATGATGCGGTCCCGGTCCAGCCCCTCGTGGGCAAGACTCTCGGGGCCGTCCGCATCCGGGTGGGTTAGCCAGTGGGCGAGACGTGGCGCGAGCGCGGGGGGAGTCCCCGCATGTTTGAGGGCTTCTTCCAGGCGCCGCTGGCGGGCGTCGCGCAGGCTGTCATGACCCATCCAGGTGGCGAGGGCCTGGCGCACGGGTGCCAGCAGTTGCCGGGCGCGGTCCTCGCGGTACTTGAGCAGGTAGCGTGAGCGGGCCTGACCGCGCACCTGGAGGTCGAGCGCGCGGGCGAGCCGGCTCTTGCCCAGTCCGGCCTCACCCTGGATCAGCACGAAGCGGACCTCGCCGGTCTCCAGGACCTGGTCCCAGTGCCCGCGAAGCTGCTCCAGTTCCGGACTGCGGCCGGTCAGCGGGGTCAGGCCGCGAAGGGTCTGGGCATCCACACGATCCAGGGGGCCGGGATCGCCGGTGACGCGATAGGCACCGGTGCCGTCCTCCGCTTTACGGAAGCTGAAATAGCCGGAGACGCGCGCGTAGGTCGGTTCGCTCACGCGCAGCGTCCCGGGGGCCGCGCGCTGGGCGCATTCGTGGACGCGCGCGGTTAACTGGCCGGTTGGGTCGGGCAGATCGGGATCGGCACCGGTGACGATCAGGTCGGTATCGACGGCCAGACGCAGCTGACAGTCGGCGGGGGCGGTCTCCAGTGCTTGCCAGGCGGCATGCACGGCGTCGACGGTTGCCTCCTCGCGCCCGGCCGGGTAGCCGAAATAGGCCAGCAGGCCGTGTCCCGGGGAGGGCACGACATGGCCGTGATGGCTCAGCAGGTCGAAGTCGACATGCTCCAGGGCGCGGTTGACCTGCTGCTGCTGGATCTCGATGTCGGCGCTCGCATCGGGCTGGACATGGCAGGCCACGACTGTAACGCGGCGGCGTTCGGGGCGCAGGATGGCCGGTTCGGGTTCCTCGGTCTTGATGTGCTGGCTGCTGGCCTCGGCGCGTTCGGCGCCGAGGATTTCCTCGCGCGTGCGCGCCAGGAGCTCGCCGGGCGCCTTGCCGGCCTCGGCTTCGAGATGGGCATAGTGATCGAGCGCGCGTTTTGGATGACCGCTGGCTGCAAGGGCCTTCATCAGGAGATGGTGCAGGGTCTCGTCGTGTGGCTCCATCGCCAGCAGGCGGTGGAGCTCGGCGAGCAGCGGCTCGCCCTCATTGGGCTTGGCCAGCTCGACAAGGTTGTGGGTGATGAAGACGAGCAGGTTTTGCCAGTGATGGTCGCGCTGGGCCTGGGCCCAGGCGGACAGTTCCGGGAGATCCTGCAGGGCGCGCAGGCCCTCGAGGAAGTGCCCGCGGTAGTCGCAGACGATCGCCAGGTTCGGATGTCTGGCGGTGGCGGCGCGGCTTTCGGCAGTGCGTCGCTCGGCGCGGGCACGCTCGGCAGGCGGGGCAGTAGTCTCCCGGCCCTCGGCGGTGCGTCGTTCGGCGCGGGCGCGTTGCAGGGTCAGGAAATCGATGTGCGAGTCCGGCTGCGGCTGGAAGCGCACGTAGCGGGGTGTGGCGTCGAGCAGGGGGGGATCGCTGGCCGGGAGTTGGCGGCGCAGTTGGAAAAGGCCCTGGCGCAGGTTGACCCGCGCGCTGTCGGAGTCGAGGTCTGGCCAGAACAGGCGCGCCAGCTCCTCGCGCGGGATGCGTCGCGGGCTCTCCGCCGCCACATAGGTCAGGAGCAGACCGAGCTTGGTCCCGGACAGGGCGGGTATGTCACGGTCCTCCACGCGTACACCGACGGTGCCGAAGGTCGTGATTTCCATATGCGCCAAAGCGGTCTCCGTCTTTCTAGGCAGTCGTTGGCTGCCATTCGTGTGCCGGCCAAACAACCTGGCTACCGTACGTCCGGTGTGGTTCCGGCGCGGGGCTCGTGTCCGCCT
>NZ_JAWLFK010000046.1:0-10809 GCF_041685615.1 Thioalkalivibrio sp. | reverse complement strand
GTGGTGGCCGTGGTGCAGGTATTCCACGCCGTCGAGGCTCTGGATTTCGATCTCGCGTACGGGGATGAAGCGTGCGGAGCCCGGGCTCACGATCTCCTCGGTGACGCGGACGCGGTAGGGGGCCTCGTGGTTCAGTAGCTGACCGACAAAGCGTTGCCCTTCGTGGGTCACGCGTACCGGCGTGGTCTCGTCGTAGCGGCTGAAGTTGTAGCTCACGCCCTTCGGGTATTTCAGGTTCTGTTCGGAAAAGGTCATGGTTGGGCCTGTTGCAGTCAGTGGTCTTTTACGGCCTGAAAGGCTTCGAGTGCGGCCTGGCGGCTGGCTTTCAGGTCCACGATCGGATCTGGATAGCCGCGGGCGCCGCCGGCACCTGGTGCGTGAATATACCGCGTTTCGACATCCTGGAGCACGGGGACGAAGCGACGAACAAAGGTCCCGTCCGGATCGTGGCGTTCGCCCTGGGTTCGCGGGTTGAAGATGCGAAAGTAGGGCGCTGCGTCGGCGCCGCAGCCGCCGGCCCATTGCCAGCCGAGGGTGTTGGCGGCGAGGTCGGCGTCCACCAGGGTATCCCAAAACCAGCGGGCTCCATGCCGCCAGTGTAGCCGCAGGTTCTTGGTCAGGAAGGATCCGACCACCATGCGCAGACGGTTGTGCATCCAGCCGGTTTCCCATAACTGGCGCATCGCCGCGTCGACGATCGGGAGCCCGGTCTCGCCGTGCTGCCAGGCCTGCAGGTCCTGTCGGGCTTCGCGCCAGGGGAAGGCCTCGAAGCGCGGGTTCAGCGGTTGTTCCGGCGTGTGCGGGAAGTGGTAGAGCACGTGATGGGCGAAGTCGCGCCAGCCCAGTTCGCGTACGAAGGCCGCGGGCCCGCCGCTATCCGGGTGCAGGCCGGCCTCGCGCAGCGCGCGCAGGATCCGGCGCGGCGAGATCTCGCCGAAGTGCAGGTGCGGCGACAGCCGCGAGGTACCGTCGTGGTCCGGACGGTCGCGTTCGACCGCGTAATCGCGTACGGCGTTATCCAGGAACCGCGCCAGGTGGTCGCCGGCCGCCGTCTCGCCCGGGGTCCAGGCGGCGTGCAGGCCGGCGGTCCAGTCGATGGCGGGCAGGAGTTCGAGGTGTTCGGGCAGCAGGCTGTCCGGCCAATTTCCGGGTGGTGCGAGGGTGGCGGGCGCGGGCAGCGGGTCGCGGTCGATGCCGCGCTTGAGGCCGGCCTTCCAGAACGGGGTGAAGACCCTGTAGGGCCGACCCTGGCCGGTCTCGACCTCCCAGGGCTCGATCAGCAGGTGGGCATTGAAGCTGTGCACCTCGAGGCCATCGGCGCGCAGCCCGGCCTTGATTTCCGGATCGCGCAGGACGAAGGCGGGGTCGTACAGGCGGTTCCAGTAGACGGCGCTGGCGCCGGTCTCGCGCACAAGGCTTCGCAGTGTCTCGAGGCTGGGGCCGGCGCGCAGGGTCAGGCGGGAGCCCTGCGTGCGCAGGTCACGCTCCAGGACCTGGAGGCTGTGGTGCAACCACCAGTTGGAGGCGGCGCCCGGCTGCCATGGGGCCTCTTCCTCCGGGGCATGGATGAATACCGGGATGACCGAACCCCCGCGCTCGCAGGCGGCGTGCAACGCGGGCTGGTCGGCCAGGCGCAGGTCGCGACGCAGCCAGACAAGGGTGGGGCCAGGGTTCGGCATCAGATGCGGTCTCCCCGGGCGAGTGCATTGCGGATGTGGTCGGCACGGTCGCGGATCGCCTGCAGGCGTTCGGGATCCATCTTTTCGACGTGCTTCCATTGCAGCGCGGTGCGCGGATGACGGGCGAAACGGTTGCGGTGGTGATCGAGGAAGTCCCAGTACAGCGTGGTGAAAGGGCAGGCGTTCTCGCCGAGGGCTTCCGCGGGGTCGAACGGGCAGTGCCGGCAGTAGTTGCTCATGCGCTGGATGTAGCGCCCGGTGGCCACGTAGGGCTTGGACGCCATGCGGCCGCCGTCTGCGTACTGCGACATGCCGATGACGTTGGGGAGCTCCACCCACTCCACGGCATCGACGTAGATGCCCAGGTACCAGGCGTGGATCTCGGCGGGGCGCACGCCGAGGAGCTGGGCGAACAGCCCGGTGACCATGAGGCGCTGGATATGGTGTGCGTACCCGAGTTTCAGCGTCTGGCCCACGGCCTGGTGGAGACAGTGCATGGAGGTGTCGGCATCCCAGTAGAGGGCCGGCAGCGGCTGGTCTGCCGCCAGGGCGTTCCACTCGTGCCAGGACTCGCCAAAATGGAAGTACAGCCCGCGCACATACTCGCGCCAGCCGAGGATCTGGCGGATGAAGCCCTCCACCGCGGGGAGCGGCGCGTGACCGTCGCGCCAGGCCTGCTCGGCCGCGTCGATCACGCTGCGCGGGTGGATCAGGTGCAGGTTCAGCGCGGCGGACAGGCGGGCGTGGTAGAGCCAGGGCCGGTCGGTCCACATCGCGTCCTGAAAGGTGCCGAACGCGGGCAGGCGGTGCTGGATAAAGTCGTCGAGCGCCTGCTGCGCCTGTTGCGGGGTCACCGGCCAGTCAAAGTCATCGGCGCGGCCCGGAAGGTCCGGGAGGTGCCGCGTGATGTCCTCCAGGCACTCGCGGGTGAGCGCGTCGGGCGGGAAACCCACGGGCTGGGGCACCGGGCCCGGGCCGTCCCGCCCGAAGTGTCCGCGGTTATCGGCGTCGAAATTCCATTGCCCGCCCGCCGGCTCGTCGCCGTTCATCAGCACGTCCTGGGCCGCGCGTTGTTCCCGGTAGAAGTACTCCATGCGCAGCTGCTTGCGCCCTGCGGCCCAGGTCCGAAAGGTCTCCAGCGGGACCAGGAAATGTGGGTCGTCCAGTACCTCCAGCGGGACGGCCCGGTCGGTACAGGCCCGTTTCAGCTGGGCCAGGACGCGGTGCTCCCCCGGCTGTAGGACCCGCACCTGCCGCGGCTGGAGCGGGTCGAGATCCGCAAGCAGGGCGTCGCCCAGGGTCTGTTCTGTATGTTTTCCCAGACGGCGGTAGGAGACGGTCAGGCCCTCGTCCCGGCGCTGCGCGGCGAAGTGGCGCATGGCCGACAGGAACAGCAGGGTGCGGGCAACGTGTGACGGGACGTGCCGGGATTCTTCATTGACCTCGGCCATCCAGATACCGTCCTGCTCGGGGTTCAGATGCTGCAGGCCCGGGTGGTCCGGAGCGAGTTGGTCGCCGAGCACGACCAGGAGGGTGCGCACAGTCGCGGGCGAGGTGGACGGGGCCACGGAGCCGGGGAACAGTCGGGACGGCTACTGGGGCAGGTGCCGCGAGAGCCGCGCCGCGGCTTCCAGGGGCGGCCCGGGCAGAACCTCGATCTCGCGGCCGTGTTCGCACTTCGAAAGCTCCAAAGCCGCCGAGCCCGCAAGGTAGCAGGGCGGACCAGCCTGCTTGAGGATGGCCTCCACCCGGGGGAGTTCGGGGCTGCGCATCACTTGCGAGGAGCCATGGATGATCAGCGCCGGGGCGTTGAGGCGGCGCATCAGGGTCTCCAGGCCCTCAGGACTGGTGGCGTCGAACAGGGGCAGGGTTTTCAGGCCGCGGCGGGCACAGGCGAGCTGTAGCAACATGCCGCCGACCTGCTGGTGACCGCCGCCCAGCACCAGGCAGGGGTAGGCGGGGTCATCGCAGGCCCGGGTCGCGGTGCGCAACTGGTCGGCGAAGGCCGCAGTGGCCCAGGCCGCGAAGATGGCCAGGCGGACTTCGCCTTCCGCATCGTGCCGGGACTCCTCGCGCAGGCGGCGGTAAACCTCGAGGAAGGCGCTTTCGTGGACGCCGTCCCAGCCGTGGCGCATGACCTGCCGGGTGTAGGCGCGATCCAGTTCTCCGACATCCAGGTCCGTGACCGAGGCATACAGGGCCTCGGCGAGAGGATCCATGGTGTGGGGGGCGATCCCGGGGCGGGCACTCGAGCGCCGTCGAGGCCGCGTGGTGTTCTCCGGGGCTTTCCCGGTCTCGCTCGGCTCGGGCCTGGAGGCCGGTTCGTCATCCAGGACCCGATGGACCTGGGACACGGGTATGCCCTGTTCCAGCAGCTCCATGATCCGCTTGATCCGCGCGATGTCACCGACGCTGTAGAGCCGGTGTCCCTTGGGTGTGCGCATCGGGCGAATCAGCCCGTAGCGACGCTCCCAGGCACGCAGCGTCACGTCGTTGATACCCGTCTCCGCGCACACGTGCCGGATCGGGTACAGGCCTTCTTCGTCTTGGGGTTCGATGTGCGTCGCGCTCGCCATGAAGAAATTGTACGACATTTATACAGCGCATGTACAAGCGGCAGAATCGGTGATGCGATCCACGGCGCCCCGGGGATTCGAATGAACCTTCCCGGTCTGCGCGTCCCAAAAGGGTAGCAACCTTTTTTCGTTGTTGCTGGAGGCTGGCATGTTTGCAACGCTCGGAGATCGCTGGACCCGACTGATGGCCCCGCTGCTGCTGGCTGCGCTGGCGGCTCCGGGCAGCCTCCAGGCCAATCCGGAGATGGCCGACAGCATTTCGCCCTATCTGCGCCTGCACGTGGATGACCCGGTTCAGTGGCGTGCCTGGGATCCGGCCCTGCTCGAGATGGCGAAGGAGGAGCAGCGCCCGCTGTTGATCTCCAGTGGCTATTATTCCTGTTACTACTGCCACGTGATGCAGGAGGAGAGCTTCAGGGATGAAGGCATCGCCGAGCGGCTGAACGAGCATTTCATCCCGGTGAAGGTGGATCGCGAGGTCGATGGCGCACTGGACAGCTACCTGCTGGAGTTCCAGCGCGCCACCGCCGGCAGTGCGGGCTGGCCGCTCAACGTGGTGGTCACGCCCGACGGACACGCGCTGACCGGCGTGGTCTATGCCCCGCGCGAGCAGTTCGCCGAGTTCCTCGACGGCATTACCCGGCGCCTGGAGACGGACTATGACCAGTTGGCGGACCTCGCCCGGCGCGGGAGCGAGGAGCTGACCCAGCGGTTGCGCGAGGGCGAGGAGCCACTGTCGGAAAGCCGTGCCGGACGTCTGCCGCAGGTGCTGTGGGACCGCCTGGAGCGCGAGGCGGACGATCTGCAGGGCGGCTTCGGCAGCTCCACCAAGTTCCCGCATGCGCCTTACCTGCATGCCATGCTGGAGGCCGAGCAGGCCGGTGTGGCCCCCGACTGGGTTGCCGAATTCCTGCAGATCACCCTGGACGAGATGGCGCACTCTGGCCTGCGCGACGTGCTGGGGGGCGGTTTCTTCCGCTATTCCGAGTCGCCGGACTGGAACGAGCCGCATTTCGAGGTGATGCTGGAGGATCAGGCCCAGCTGGCGTTGGTCTACCTGCGTGCCGGCGACCATTTCGGCCGCGGGGACTGGGTCGAGCTGGGACTGGAAAATCTCGATTTCGTCAAGCGTGACATGGCGCTGCGCGAGGACGAGACCGGCGACCGGGCCCAGACCGCCGAGGACGGGTTCCGCGGGTTCGCGTCGAGCCTGTCGGCGGTCGACGAGGAGGGGCGCGAGGGCGGTGCCTATCTGTGGCCCGAGGCCGATCTCGAGGCCGCGCTGGCGGACCATGACCACCCCGATCTGGTGCGCGCCTGGTTCGGTATGGAGGGGAGCGCGGTGTTCGATCTCGGCTACCTGCCACGGCGCGGCGCCGGGGTCGAGGCCCTGGCGGAGCGTTTTGACCTGGACGAGGCGGCGGTGCGCGAACACGTGGCCGCCGGGCGCGAGGCGCTGATCCGGGCCCGCGAGGCGCGCGGCCTGCCGCGCGACGAGAAGGTCCTGACCGGGGCCCACGGTCTGCTGCTTTCCGCGCTGGCGGAGGGGGTGCAGCACGACGAGCGCTTCCGCGAGGCCGGAACGGCGGTAAGCGCCTGGCTGCGGGAAGCCGCCTCCGACCCGGAGGAACTGCCCGCGCTGATGGGCCTGCCCGCCGAGCAGGCGGGGACCGCCACGTTGAACGATTACGCCTTTGTTGCGCGCGGCCTGCGCGACTGGAAGGCCGCCACGGGCGAGGGCGAGCAGGCCCCGGCACTGGCGTTGCTGGAGGTTGCCTGGGAGCGCTTCCGCGACGACGACGGCTTCCGCTCTGAGCCGGAGCCGCCGCTGCCGGGGATGATCTCGCAGCGCTTCCATCCCGCGGTGCACCGTCCCTCGCCGACAACCCTGATCTTCCGTCTCAGCGAGGCGTGGGCCGGGGCCAGCGAGACGGTGGATGCGGCGTTCGCCAAATACGACCTGCGCCCGGGGCGTGCCATCGAAAACGATCCCGAACACCACGCCCGCCTGATCCTCTGGCTGCAGGAGCGCGATTAGGCAAACACCGATTCATGTACCCCTTGGCCGGGGTACCCGGGGTTTTCCGAGATCCGGCGTCTCACGCCGCGGGTCGCGGTCGACCCGCGGCGTGCCGCAGGATTGGGGACAAATGGGGCGTCCACCCCCATTCGGGGCTCGTTCGCCCGTTGTGGCTGAAAGCAGGCCTCCTGACCGCGTTGCGGCCCGCCTTTGCAGCTCGACTACACTGCACTCAGCGGGCCTGGTCAGCACGTCACGGCAGATCGAGGGCGAATGAGTGTGTGAATCCGTCTTTTCCGCTGGGGCGAGGCCCCGACTGGCGCGGCACTCCGCTCGGCAGGATTTCCTGACCGTGCGTATCCCCTTCCGCCAACGCGGCCTGTCCGGCCTGTCCGGCCTGCTGGCAACTGTCTATAGGCTGAATCCGTCATGAAAGAGAGTCCGTCCTTGCCCCCCAGCCACCCCCTGCGGGAGGCGGTTCACGACGAGGTCCACGCGCGCTTCTACGAGCCGCTGGACGCGCCTGCCAGGGCATCATGGCTGGCCCTGTTGTCGCCCCGTGCCTCCATCGGACGCGAGCGCGAGCTGGTGGCTTCGCTCTGCCGTCGCTTTGGCCGGGAAGAACCGCTCACGGAGAAGAATTTCGTTGCCTGTGATCTGGGGGCGTTCCGCCTGCGCTGGGAACGCCACAACGAGTTTTCCACGTGGTCGTTCTTCGTAACTGGTGAAGCGGGCCGCGATCCGTTCGCCGATCCGGCGATCAACCGCGTGCCGGCGGACTGGCTGGGCGAACTGCCGGGGAGCACCATCGCCGCGATCCATCTGGCGCTGGAGTCGCGGGACATGCCGGAGCGGTCCTTCGAGGAGCTGGAGGCCGTATTCGCGCCGCACGCCTTCGTCGGCAACGGCGTGGCCGGCGGTGATGGTCTGGTGTGGACGGATTTCCGGGTCCACGAAGACGGGTTCTCCCGTTTCCTGGTGCGCGACATCGATCTCACCCGGCGGGAGGCCGGGCGCATTGCCCAGCGCCTGTTCGAGTTGGAGACCTACCGCTTGCTGGCCCTGCTGGCGCTCCCACTGGTCCGCGAGCTGATGCCGGAACTCGACGAGCTCGAGAGTCGCCTCAACGACATCAACGACGAGATGGCGGGCATCACCGAGCAGTACGCCGCGTCCGAACGCGAGGAGCAGCTACTGGCGGTGCTCTCGGACCTTGCATCCGATGTCGAGCGCTTGAGCAGCTATGCCGGCAGCCGCTTTCACGCATCCCGCGCCTATGCCGCTCTGGTCAACAAGGGTGCCGAGGAGTTGAGGACCGTGCGCATGCCGGGGCTGCAGACGCTGTGCGAGTACCTCGGCTGGCGTATGGATCCGGCGATGGGTACCTGTGCGTCGCAGGCGGAACGGCTGGAGGTGTTGTCCACCCGCGTCCACCGCACCGGAGCATTGTTGCGCACCCGGGTGGACGTGACACTGGAGCGGCAGAACCGCGACCTGCTGGGCTCGATGAACCGGCGTGCCGACCTGCAGTTGCGCCTGCAGCGCACGGTGGAGGGGCTTTCGGTGGTCGTGATCAGCTATTACCTGGTCAGCCTGATGGCCTACCTGTTACGTGGGCTGGACGAGGCGGTCGCGTTGCCGTTCCCGGTGAACGTGGCCATCGGGATGGCGGTGCCGGTCGTGTTCGCGGGGGTGTGGCTCTCCCTGAGGTCGATGCGCACACGCATCGAGCGCAAGGTCGGGCGTGGGGCCTGACACCTGCAACCCGGGCGTGGTGCGAGGGCTTCAGGCGTCGGTGCGGCTGCTGGCTTCCTTTTCCGCCTTGTTCAGGCGCTGGAGCATGGCCTTGAGGACCTTCGGGTTGCCGGCAACGACGTCGCCGCGGCGCATCACGTCCGGGTTGCCCTGCCAGTCGCTGACCACGCCGCCGGCTTCCTGCACCAGCAGCAGGCCTGCGGCCATGTCCCAGGGCTGCAGGCCCATTTCCCAGAAGCCGTCGAAGCGCCCGCAGGCCACCCAGGCCAGATCCAGTGCGGCCGATCCGGGGCGGCGTACCCCGGCGGTGCCGGGGATCAGCTGACGCAGGCTGCTCAGGTAGCGTTCCAGGTCCTGGCCTTCGCGGAACGGGATGCCGGTGCCCAGGAGCGCACCGTTGAGGTCCTTGCGTTCGGAGACCCGGATGCGGCGACTGTTGAGGAAGGCGCCGGCCCCGCGCGTGGCGGTAAACAGCTCTTCCTTCAGCGGGTCGTAGACCACCGCCTGCTCCAGCCGGCCCTTGTGTTTGAGGGCGATGGAGATGCCGTACTGCGGGATCTCGCGAAGGTAGTTGGTGGTGCCGTCCAGCGGGTCGATGATCCACACAAAGTCGGGGTCGCTGCCGCTTTGCTCGCCGCCTTCCTCGGCCATGATCGAGTGGTCGGGATAGGCGCGGCGCAGGGTCTGCACGATGGCCTGTTCGGCGGACAAGTCCACGTCCGAAACCCAGTCGTTGCGGGCCTTCTCGCGGGTGTTCATGCGATCCGGCCGTCCCCAGGCGCGGGTGGTGATGCGTCCGGCCTCGCGGGCCGCCGATACCGCCGTGTTCAGCATGGGGTGCATGGGGGTCTCCTGGTGTTCTGCGGGGTGTCCGGCGGGCCTCTCTGGCAAGCCGCGGGAAGGCCGCGAACAATACACAAGCGGCTCTTTTTTGGGAAGTCGCGGGTGCCCGTGTGTACAATCCGTGGCCTTTAACGAGGGGGTTGCACAAATGGAAGAACGCCTGGGCCGGGCGCGGGTCGTGCTGGTGGGCACGACGCATCCGGGCAATATCGGCTCGGCCGCACGCGCGATGAAGGCCATGGGGATCACCGATCTGGTGCTGGTGGCGCCGGAAAAATTCCCGCATGCCGACGCGACGGCGCTGGCCTCGGGGGCGGATGACCTGCTGGCCCGGGCACGGGTGGTGGAAGATCTCGCCACCGCCGTTGCCGACTGCGTGTGGGTGGTGGGCACCAGCGCGCGGCTGCGTACCCACTCGGTGCCGGTCCTGGGGCCCGACGTCGCGGCCGGGCAGGTACTCGCGCATGCATCGGCAGGGCCGGTGGCCCTGGTCTTCGGCCGCGAGCACAGTGGCCTGACCAACACCGAGCTGGATCACTGCAATGCCTTCGTGCAGATCCCGACGGTGCCGGATTTCAGTTCCCTGAATCTGGCCGGCAGCGTCCAGGTGATGACCTACGCGCTGCGCATGGCGGCGCTGGGTAGCCCGGAACCCACCGCGCCACCCGCCGCGAGCGCGGACGAGGCCGAGCGCGACCCGCTGGCGACCCAGGCGGAGATGGAAGGCTTGTTCCGGCATTTCGAACAGGCCCTGACGGCCATCGAGGTCCTCGACCCGGACAATCCGCGCAACCTGATGCGGCGGTTGCGGCATCTCTACCTGCGCGCCGGGCTGAGCGCCAGCGAGGTGCGCATGCTGCGGGGTATATTGACGCACACCGAAAGGGGCCGCTGAGGCCGTGTGCGGGCTGCGTGATAACCTAGTGAAATACTCGGGATTTGAGGCCGGTTGATGTTTGACAGGATGCGCGAGGACATTCGCTGCGTGTTTGACCGCGACCCGGCGGCACGCAACGCTTTCGAGGTGCTGACCGCGTACCCCGGCCTGCATGCGTTGTGGTACCACCGCATCGCGCACTGGTTCTGGGCGCACCGCCTGCGCTGGCTGGCACGCGTAATCGGCAACTTCAGCCGCTGGGTCACCGGGATCGAGATCCATCCCGGCGCGACCATCGGGCGGCGTTTCTTCATCGACCATGGCATGGGCGTCGTGATCGGCGAGACCGCCGAGGTCGGCGACGACTGCACGATCTACCACCAGGTGACCCTGGGCGGCACGACGTGGGAGGGCGGCAAGCGTCACCCGACGCTCGGCAACGAGGTGGTCATCGGGGCGGGCGCCAAGCTGCTCGGTCCGATCCATGTGGGGAACCATGCGCGCATCGGCTCCAACGCAGTCGTCCTGAAGGATGTGCCGGCGGATGCGACGGCGGTGGGAATCCCCGCCCGGGTGATCGGCCCGCGCCGGGAACCGGACCCGGGTTTCCAGCAGATGGCGGATCGCATGGGCTTCGACGCCTACGGCCTGTCGCGCGACATGCCGGACCCGGTGGCGAACGCCATTCATCGCATCGTGCAGCGTGTGCACGACCTGGACGAACGGATGGAGCAGGCCTGCCAGGCGCTCAAGCGTGCCGGCATCGACCCGGGGGAGGCCCTGGGCGAGGACGAATCCGGCCCGCTGGAGGCCTGCGATCTCGAGGGTCTGGAACCGGACGAATGCGAAGTGCCAGTGAGCACGGCGAGCGAACAAGAACGTAAACAGCAGGGGAATACTTGATCGTTTTGGTCGGGTATTGCTAAGCTTGCCTGCAAATGACCGACAAGTGCACTCAACCATGAAACTGACGACCAAAGGCCGCTACGCCGTGACCGCCATGCTGGACGTGGCGATGCATACCCGCAACGGGCCGGTATCCCTGGCCGAAGTGGCGCG
>NZ_JAWLFK010000010.1:41473-57772 GCF_041685615.1 Thioalkalivibrio sp. | reverse complement strand
GTCCTCGCCGAGACCGACGACGCAGAGCACACGGCCGCCGGCGGTCACGATGTGTCCATCGGCATCGGTGGCGGTCCCCGCATGGAACACGCGGGCGTCAGGAATTGCCTCGACGGCCTCCAGGCCGCTGATGACGTCGCCCTTGCGGTAGTCGCCGGGGTAGCCCCCGGCGGCCAGGACCACGCCCAGGGCGACCCGGGGGTCCCATTCTGCCCCGGCTTTGTCGAGGCGGCCGTCGAACGCGGCCTCCACCAGCTCGGCGAGGTCGGAGTCCAGGCGGCTCAGGATCGGCTGGGTCTCCGGGTCGCCGAAGCGGCAGTTGAACTCCAGTACCTTCGGATTGCCCCCGGCGTCGATCATCACGCCGGCATAGAGAAAGCCGGTATAGCGTTCGCCGTCCGCAGCCATGCCCCGCACGGTCGGCTCGATGACTTCGTGCAGGATGCGCTCGTGGAGGTGGTCGGTCACCACCGGGGCCGGGGAGTAGGCACCCATGCCGCCGGTATTGGGGCCCTGATCACCGTTGTCACGCGCCTTGTGGTCCTGCGAGGAGGCCAGGGCCAGTACGTGCTCGCCGTCCACCATGCAGATGAAGCTGGCCTCTTCCCCGGTCAGGAATTCCTCGATCACGACCCGGTTGCCGGCCGCGCCAAACGCGTTACCGGCCAGCATGTCGTGCACCGCGGCGCGTGCCTCATCCTCCGTCTGCGCGAGGATCACGCCCTTGCCGGCGGCGAGACCGTCGGCCTTGACCACGATGGGCGCGCCGTGGGCGGCGATGAATTCCAGCGCCGCCGTTTCGTCCTCGAAGCTTCCGTAGGCGGCGGTCGGGATGCCGTGGCGCTGCATGAAGTCCTTGGCGAAGGACTTCGAGCCCTCCAGCTGTGCGGCCCGGGCAGAGGGGCCGAAGCAGCGCCGGCCCGCGGCGTGGAAAGCATCCACCACGCCGGCCACCAGCGGGGCCTCGGGCCCGACCACGGTAAAGTCGATCGCCTCGCATTCGGCCAGGGCCAGCAGGGCGTCGATGTCGGTCACGCCGATATCGACGTTCTCGCATTTCGCCTCGCCCGCGGTGCCCGCGTTGCCGGGGGCTACCAGGACGCGTTCGATGCGCGGCGATTGCGCCAGCTTCCAGGCCAGCGCGTGCTCGCGTCCGCCGTTGCCGATTACCAGTACGTTCATGGAATGCCCCGGATCAGTGGCGGAAGTGGCGCATGCCGGTGAACAGCATGGCGATGTCGTGCTCGTTGGCCGCGTCGATGACCTCCTGGTCGCGCATCGAGCCGCCCGGCTGGATCACCGCGGTGATGCCGGCCTCGGCGGCGGCGTCGATGCCGTCACGGAACGGGAAGAAGGCATCCGAGGCCATCACCGAGCCGGCCACCTGCAGGCCCTCGTCGGCGGCCTTGATGCCGGCGATGCGGGCGGAGTACACGCGGCTCATCTGGCCGGCTCCGACCCCGATGGTCTGCTCGTCGCGGGCATAGACGATGGCGTTGGACTTCACGTACTTGCCCACCTGCCAGGCGAAGCAGAGGTCCTTCATCTCCTGTTCGGATGGCGCGCGGGCGGTCACGGTCTTCAGTTCCACGTCCGCCAGGCCGCCGCGGTCCGCATCCTGCACCAGGAGCCCGCCGCCGATGCGCTTGTAGTCGAGGCCGGGACCGACACCTGCCGGCGGGATCTCCAGCACGCGAACATTCTTCTTGGTGGCCAGGGCGCGCAGTGCACCCGGGGTGATCTCGGGGGCGATCACCACCTCGACGAACTGGCGGCTGACGATCGCGTGTGCGGTGTCACCGTCCAGCGGGCGGTTGAAGGCAATGATGCCGCCGAAGGCCGAGGTCGGGTCGGTCTGGAAGGCGCGTTCGTAGGCCATCAGCTGGGTCGGGGCGACGGCCACGCCGCAGGGGTTGGCGTGCTTGACGATCACGCAGGCCCCGGCCTCGAACTGGCGCACGCACTCCCAGGCGGCATCGGCATCCGCCAGGTTGTTGTAGGACAGCGACTTGCCCTGATGCTGACGGTAGCTGGCCAGAGTGCCGGGGGTGGGCTGCGGATCGCGGTAGAACGCGGCGCGCTGGTGCGGGTTCTCGCCGTAGCGCAGGGTCTCCACCCGCTCGAACGTGGCGTTCAGTTGCCCGGGGAAGGGCGCCGTCTCGCCGTCCTCGTCCAGGCCCGACAGGTAGTTGCTGATCGCGGCATCGTAGCGCGCCACGTGATCGAAGGCCGCCACCGCCAGACGGAAGCGCAGCGACTGCGGGACCTCGCCCTGGTCGCCGATGGCCGCCGCGATCTCGCTGTACTGGTCGGGGCTGGTGGCCACGGCCACGTCACGATAGTTCTTCGCCGCCGCGCGCAGCATGGCCGGGCCGCCGATGTCGATGTTCTCGATGGCGTCCTCCAGGCTGCAGCCGGGACGGGCCACCGTCGCCTCGAACGGATAGAGGTTGACCACCAGCAGGTCGATCGGCGGGATGTCCTGCTCGGCCATCACCGCGGAGTCGATGTCGCGCCGGCCCAGCAGCCCGCCATGGATGCGCGGATGCAGGGTCTTGACCCGGCCGTCCATGATCTCGGGGAAGCCCGTGTGCGTGGAAACCTCGGTGACCGGAAGGTTGTGCTCGGCCAGCAGGCGGGCAGTCCCGCCGGTGGACAGAAGCTCGACGCCGCGCTCGTGCAAGGCGCGGGCGAGCTCCACGACGCCGGTCTTCTCGGAGACCGACAAAAGGGCACGCTGGATGGGACGGCTGGGGGTCATGCGGGGCCTCGGAATCGGGTCAAAAGCGCCATTATATCGAACGCGCGGCGCGGATGGACGGGCCTCGAAAGGTGCCGGGCCGGAGCCGGCGGGGCGGGCCTCAACTTGTAATTTTTGCGCAAAACCTTCAGGGTATAAAAACGATTTCGGACACAACGCCCGCGTTCAGACGCAGCGCGCGGCGCCGCAAGCGATCCCCGAGCCAGGCGGGATGGGCCCGCCAGACCACGGCTCGGCATCCGGGTAATGAAGAGCCCTCCGGATGTGCAGGATGAACCGGCCAGGCCGGTGCCGGGTGCTGCGAACAACGCACCGGGCGCATTGATACCCGAACACCAGGTGACCATCGCCTGGCGCGATCGGGCTGCTGGCGAGACCGCCGAGGAATGCGGGGGTCGCGGTTCACTGCGTTTGCGGGGTGTTGTGCCGACGGATCGGCCCCGGGCCCGTCCGTTCACGCTTACAACAGCAGCAAAAGCCAAGAGGAACCAGCATGGCAGCGAACATCAAGAATGATCAGGACTTCGGTGACAAGCCGACTGAACGTCGCGATACCGAGAACTACCTCAACGAGTACACCACCGGCTTCGTCGACAAGTGGGATGACCTGATCGACTGGGACAACCGTGCCAAGAGTGAAGGCACCTTCTTCATCGAGGAACTGAAGAAGCGCGGCGCCAAGCGCGTGCTGGACGTGGCTGCCGGTACCGGTTTCCATTCCGTGCAACTCCTCGAGGCCGGTTTCGACGTGGTGACCGCCGACGGCGCACCGGAGATGCTCGTCAAGGCTTTCGAGAACGGTCGCAAGCGCGGGCACATCCTGCGCACCGTGCAGGCCGACTGGCGCATGCTGAACCGCGACATCTACGGTCGCTACGACGCCGTGGTCTGCCTGGGCAACTCGTTTACCCACCTGTTCAATGAACACGACCGCCGCAAGGCCCTGGCCGAGTTCTACTCTGCCCTGAACCACGATGGCGTGCTGATCCTTGACCAGCGCAACTACGACACCATCATGGACCATGGCTACTCGTCCAAGCACACCTACTACTACTGCGGTGACGACGTCCAGGTGCAGCCGGCCCACGTCGACGAAGGCCTGGCGCGCTTCCAGTACAAGTTCCCGGATGGCTCCGAGTACTTCCTGAACATGTTCCCGCTGCGCAAGGCCTATGTCCGCCGCCTGATGCGCGAGGTCGGTTTCCAGCATATCGAGACCTACGGGGACTTCCAGGAGACCTACCGCGAGACCGATCCCGACTTCTTCATCCACGTGGCCGACAAGCGTTATATCGAG
Source organism: Thioalkalivibrio sp. (assembly GCF_041685615.1). Classification (GTDB taxonomy): domain Bacteria; phylum Pseudomonadota; class Gammaproteobacteria; order Ectothiorhodospirales; family Ectothiorhodospiraceae; genus Thioalkalivibrio. The sequence continues at coordinate 53,714 of NZ_JAWLFK010000010.1, read as the reverse complement.
GGCGAGGAACGATGAGCGAGAACTACTCCGATGTAGTCGAGACCGCTCGCGACTACTACAACAGCAAGGATGCCGACACCTTCTACAAGATGGTGTGGGGTGGCGAAGACCTCCATATCGGGCTGTACGAGTACAAGGACGAGCCGATCGGTGACGCCAGCCGGCGCACCGTCGCCCACATGTCCGACCTGCTGGGCGAGCCGCAGCCGGAATGGCGTGTGCTCGACATGGGTGCTGGTTACGGCGGTGTCGCCCGTTACCTGGTGGAGAACTACGGTTGCGACGTCACCGCGCTGAACCTGTCCGAGAAGGAGAACGAGCGCGACCGCGAGATCAACAAGGCGCGCCACCTGGATCACAAGATCACCGTGGTCGACGGCAGCTTCGAGAAGGTCGACGAGCCCGACGCGTCCTATGACGTTGTCTGGTCGGAGGACTCCTTCCTGCACAGCCAGAACGAGGACAAGAAGAAGGTGATCCAGGAGGCCGCGCGTTTGCTGAAGCCGGGTGGCTGGCTGATTTTCACCGATCCGATGCAGACCGACGACTGCCCGGACGGGGTACTGGATCCGATCCTGGCCCGCATCCATCTGGATTCGCTGGCGAGCCCGTCGCTGTACCGCGAGGCCGCGCAGGCGGCGGGCCTGAAAGAGGTTGGTTTCGAGGAGCACTCCAGTCAGATCGCGACCCACTACGGCCGCGTGAAGCAGGAGCTCGAGTCCCGCGAGGACGAGTTGAAGCACTACATCTCGCAGGACTATATCGACCGGATGAAGCAGGGCCTGCAGCACTGGGTCGACGGCGGCAACTCGGGCTACCTGACCTGGGGCATCTTCCGCTTCCGCAAGCCGGCTCGCTAGGCCGCGCGCGGGGGACCCCGAGGGGCTGGTCGCCGTCAGGCGGGCAGCCGCCTCCAGACCCCGTCCACGCGGCCTTCGAGCGGTTGGAAGCGGGTCTTGTATTCCATCTTCGGCGCCTGGTCGATCCAGTAGCCGAGGTAGACATGGGGCAGATCCAGTCGGCTTGCATGCGCCACCTGGGTCAGGATCGCGAGGGTGCCCAGACCGCGGTGCGGCTGGTCCGGATCGAAGAAGCTGTACATCGCCGACAGCCCCTGCGGGGTGCGGTCGGTGACGGCGACCGCCACCAGCGTACCGGCCTGGCGGAATTCGATCAGATCCACCGGACCGTTGCGGTGGGCCAGCATCCCCGCGTATTCCTCGTGCCCCATCTGCTCCATGCCGCCGCCCGCGTGGCGGCTGGCCTGGTAGCGGGAAAACAACGGCATGTGCTCGTCAAGATCGGCGGCGGGCCCTGTCCCGGGCTGCTCCGGCGGGCGCCGGATGGCAACCGCGAGATCGTGGTTACGATTCAGGCAGCGGCGCTGGCTGCGGTTCGGCCGGAAATGCGCCACCGGGATGCGCACCGGCACGCAGGCGGTGCACTCGGGGCAGTGATGCCGATAGACAAACTGGCCACTACGGCGAAAGCCCTCGGCCAGTAGCTGGCCGAAGCGTGCGCCGCCCAGGCTGACCGCGGGGTCGACCAGGAGACTCTGCATCTCGCGGTCGTCCAGATAGGGGCAGGCCTGCGGGGCGGTGATGAACCAGCGGATCGGATTTTCCTGCATGGCGCTATCGTGACATCTCTGTTCACGGGCGCAACCAGGCCGGATCCGGGGTCGCCACGAGACACGAAAGAGCCTGCCACCAGGGTGGGCTCCACGCCCGGGACGGATCCCCGGCGTGTACACTTATCCCATTCGAAACCAATGGTGTACGGCACATGACGGCAACACGCAAAGACATCGAGAACGCGCTGAAAGAGCGCATCCTGATCCTGGACGGCGGTATGGGTACCACCATCCAGCTGTACAAGCTGGAGGAGGCCGACTACCGCGGCGAGCGTTTCAAGGACTGGGAATCCGACCTGAAGGGCAACAACGACCTGTTGTCCCTCACGCGTCCGGACATCATCGAGCAGATCCACAACGATTACCTCGAGGCCGGTGCCGACATCATTGAGGCCAACACCTTCAATGGCACCCGCATCGCGATGGCGGACTACCACATGGAGGACCTGGTCCCCGAGCTGAACCGCGAATCCGCGAAGCTCGCGCGCAAGGCGGCCGATGCCTGGACCGAGAAGACCCCGGACAAACCGCGCTACGTGGCCGGCATCCTCGGTCCGACCAACCGCACCGCGTCGATCTCACCGGACGTGAACGATCCCGGCGCGCGCAACGTCGATTTCGACACCCTGGTCGAGTCCTACAAGGAAGCGGCCGAGGCCCTGGTCGAGGGCGGCGTGGATTTGCTCCTGATCGAGACCGTGTTCGACACCCTGAACGCCAAGGCCGCGATCTTCGCGGTGAAGACGCTGGAGGACGAGCTCGGGAAGGAACTCCCGATCATGATCTCCGGCACCATCACCGATGCCTCCGGACGCACCCTGTCCGGCCAGACCACCGAGGCGTTCTGGAATTCCGTGCGTCATGCCAACCCGGTGTCCATCGGCCTGAACTGTGCACTGGGCGCGAAGGAAATGCGCCAGTACGTGGCGGAACTGTCGCGCATTGCCGATACCTTCGTCTCCGCGCACCCCAACGCCGGTCTGCCGAACGAGTTCGGTGACTATGACGAGAGTCCGGAGCAGATGGCCGAGGACGTTGGCCCCTGGGCCGAATCGGGTCTGGTGAACATCATTGGTGGCTGCTGCGGCACGCTGCCGGAACACATCCGGGCCATGCGCGAAGCGGTCGAGAAACACGCCCCGCGCAAGGTGCCGGAGGTCGAGCCGGCCTGCCGCCTGTCCGGTCTGGAACCGTGCAACATCACCGACGATTCCCTGTTCGTGAACGTCGGCGAGCGCACCAACGTGACCGGTTCGCGCAAGTTCCTGCGCCTGATCCAGAACGAGGAATTCGACGTTGCGCTGGAAGTCGCGCTGAACCAGGTCGAGGGCGGTGCCCAGATTATCGACATCAACATGGACGAGGGCATGCTGGAGTCGCAGGAGGCGATGGTCCGCTTCCTCAACCTGCTGGCCGGCGAGCCCGACATCGCCCGCGTCCCGGTGATGATCGACTCCTCCAAGTTCGAGATCATCGAGGCGGGCCTGAAGTGCGTCCAGGGCAAGCCGGTGGTCAACTCGATCTCCATGAAGGAGGGCGAGGAAAACTTCATCAAGCAGGCCCAGCTGTGCCGCCGCTACGGCGCCGCGATCGTGGTCATGGCCTTCGACGAGGATGGCCAGGCGGATGACGAACAGCGTCGTGTCGAGATCTGCACCCGGGCCTACAAGCTGCTGACCGAGAAGGTCGGCTTCCCGGCCGAGGACATCATCTTCGACCCGAACATCTTCGCGGTCGCGACCGGCATCGAGGAGCACAACAACTACGGCGTGGACTTCATCGAGGCCACCCGTCGCATCAAGAATGACCTGCCGCATGCGCTGATCTCCGGTGGCGTGTCCAACGTGTCGTTCTCGTTCCGTGGCAATGAGCCGGTACGCGAGGCGATCCACGCGGTGTTCCTGTACCACGCCATCAAGGCGGGCATGGACATGGGGATCGTCAACGCCGGTCAGCTGGCGGTCTACGACGATATCGACGAGAAGCTGAAGGAAGCGGTCGAGGACGTGGTCCTGAACCGCCGCGACGACGCCACTGACCGTTTGCTCGAGCTGTCCGAGGAATACAAGGGCCAGGGCGGCGGCAAGAAGGAAGAGAATCTCGAGTGGCGCGAATGGGAGGTCTCCAAGCGCCTCGAGCACTCCCTGGTCAAGGGCATCGACACCTACGTGGTAGACGACACCGAAGAGGCCCGCCAGGCCTATGACCGTCCGATCCAGGTGATCGAGGGGCCGCTGATGGACGGCATGAACGTGGTCGGCGACCTGTTCGGCGAGGGCAAGATGTTCCTGCCGCAGGTGGTCAAGTCCGCGCGCGTGATGAAGAAGGCCGTGGCGCACCTGATCCCGTACATCGAAGCCGAGAAGACCGGCACCGAGAATAACGGCAAGATCCTGATGGCCACGGTGAAGGGCGACGTCCACGACATCGGCAAGAACATCGTGGGCGTGGTCCTGCAGTGCAACAACTTCGAGGTCATCGACATCGGCGTGATGCAGCCCGGTGCCGATATCCTGAAGGCGGCCAAGGAGCATGACGTCGACGTCATCGGCCTGTCCGGCCTGATCACGCCCTCGCTGGAGGAGATGGCGAACTTCGCCGCCGACCTCGAACGCGAAGGCATGACGACCCCGCTGATGATCGGCGGCGCGACCACCTCGCGCGCCCACACGGCGGTGAAGATCGAGCCGAACTACTCCGGTCCGGTGGTCTGGGTGAAGGACGCCTCGCGCGCCGTGGGCGTGGCCCAGAGCCTGATCAGTCCCGAACTGCGCGAGAACTACGCCGCCGAGATCCGCGAGGAATACGAAAAGCTGCGCGTACAGAACGCCGGGCGCAAGAAGAAGACTCAGTGGGTCACCCTCGAGAAGGCGCGCGCCAACAAGCCGCAGATCGACTGGTCCGATTACACGCCGCCGAAGCCGAAGGCGCTGGAGACCGAGGACCTGCCGGGCCAGCCCAAGGTGCTGCACCCGCATGGCGATGGCTCCGTGCTGCTGCGCTTCGACGACTACGATCTGAACGAGGTCGCCGAGTATATCGACTGGACGCCGTTCTTCCACTCCTGGCAGCTGCACGCCGCCTACCCGCGCATCCTGGATGACGAGAAGGTCGGCGAAGAGGCGCGCAAGCTGTTCAAGGACGCCCAGGACATGCTGAAGCGGATGATCGACGAGAAGTGGGTCACCCTGCGCGGCGTGGTTGGCTTCTTCCCGGCGAACACCGTCGATGACGACGACATCGAGGTGTACACGGACGACAGCCGCTCCAAGGTGCTGAAGAGACTGCACCACCTGCGTCAGCAGACCGAGAAGCGTCGCGGCCAGCCGAGCCATTCCCTGGCCGACTTCGTGATGCCCAGGGAAGCCGGCGGCCCGGACTATATCGGGGCCTTCGCGGTCAGCGCCGGCGGCGATGTCGACGCCAAGGCCAGGGAATACGAGAAGGCCAACGACGACTACCACGCCATCCTCGTGAAGAGCCTGGCCGATCGCTTGGCCGAGGCCTTCGCCGAGTGCATGCACCAGCATGTGCGCCGCGAGTACTGGGGCTATGTGCCGGACGAGTCGCTGGCCAACGAGGACCTGATCGAGGAGAAGTACCAGGGTATCCGTCCGGCGCCGGGCTACCCGGCCTGCCCGGAGCACACCGAGAAGTCCACCCTGTGGGAGCTCCTGCAGCCGGAAGAGAACGCCGACATGACGCTCACCGAGAGCTACGCCATGTTGCCGGTCTCGGCCGTGTCCGGCTGGTACTTCGCGCATCCGGAGTCGCGCTACTTCGGTCTCGGCAAGGTCAACCGCGACCAGGTCGAGGACTACGCCAAGCGCAAGGGCATGTCGTTCGAGGAGGCCGAGCGCTGGCTCGCGCCGAACATCGGCTACGACGACAGCGACGAGGCCAAGGCGGAAGCCAAGGCCGAGCGCGAGGCCCGGACCGCGTAGGTCCGCGATCCTGCCTCCGGGCGGGCCGGGTGACCGGCACCGACCCGGCAAACTGCGAGCCCCGCCCCGTGCCGGGCTCGCTTTGTTTGGGGTACCGCGCCACACTGGGCGCGTCCGTCCCCTTTCGGATGGGCTTGGCCCCAACCGGAGTCCGTGCATGTCCGCCCGTGAACCCGCGATCGACGCTCGACCGGCGATGTTCCGCAATCATCCGTTCGGCTTCCTCCTGAGCCTGGTGCTGATCCCGGCCTTCGGCCTGGGCCTGCTGATCCTGCTGTGGTGGTATCTGCAGACCCGGTCGGTGCGCCTGCGCATCGACGCCGACCAGGTACATCTCGAACGCGGCCTGTTGTCGAAGTCGCACGTGGACCTCGATATTGGCCAGATCCGCACGGTGAAGGTGGACCAGAGCTTTTTCGACCGGATCTTCCGTGTTGGCCGCATCGCGGTGTACACCACCGGGGACAACCCGGAATTCCGGGTTACCGGCATCCCGGACCCCCACCGCGTACGCGAATACGTGCGGGGGCGCCGCGAGGCCGTGGCATGAGCCGCTCCGACCGCCGCGACAGCCGCCTGGCGCTGCGTATCCTGCTCGGCACCTCGGCGCTTGTGGCCCTGCTCGTCGCCCTGCTGGTGCTGGCGGCGGCCGTGTCCCTCCCGGGGCTGTCGGACTGGGTCGCGCTGACGTTCGATGACGGCATGGGCCTGAAGAACGCGGCGCTGGTGGCGGCCATCGTCTCGGTGCTGGTCTCGATCGTCTTTGCCCTGGCCGCCGGCGAGGGTCTGATCGGGGAGTTGCAGTTCATGATCCCCGGTTTCTTCCTGTTCTTCGTCTTCTTCTGGCTGATGCTGGCCTGGATCTTTTGATCCGGGCCCGTTCGCCGTGCATCCTTCCCGTCCCCGACAAGCCCCGGAGCCCCCAGCGTGACCACCGACGCGGACAACGAAGCGAACCCCCAGCATCACCTGACCCTGCGCCCGACACGGATCGAGGACTACGAGGACATCCGCGAGATCATGGAGCGGGTCTACCACGACCTCGACGGTGCCTGGAGCGAGGCGCAGTTCCGTTCCCAGGTGATGCGCTTCCCCGAGGGGCAGATCTGCATCGAGGACAACGGCAAGGTGGTCGCCGCCGCCATCAGCCTGATCGTCGAGTACAAGCGCTTCGGCGATCACCACAACTACTGGCAGATCACCGGCAACGGCTTCCTGACCACCCACGACCCGGACGGCGACACGCTCTACGGAGTCGACATCTTCGTCCACCCGGACTACCGGGGGCTGCGCCTGGGGCGGCGCCTGTACGACGCGCGCAAGGAGCTGTGCGAGAAACTGAACCTCCGGGCGATCGTCGCCGGCGGGCGCATCCCCGGTTACGAACAGTACCGTGACGAGCTGACGCCGCAGCAGTACGTACGCCGGGTGAAGAACCACGAGATCACCGACCCGATCCTGACGTTCCAGCTGGCGAACGATTTCCACGTCCGGAAGATCATCACCAACTACCTGCCGGACGACGAGAAGTCCGGGGCCTACGCGACCCTGATCGAGTGGTTGAACATCTACTACGAGGAGAAGGAGAAGCTGATCGGCGGCAGTCGCTCGGATGTCCGCATCGGCGTGGTCCAGTGGCAGATGCGTCCGACGGTGGATCTGGATGCCCTGTTCCAGCAGGTCGAGTACTTCGTGGACGCCGTCTCCGGTTACCGCTCGGATTGCGTACTGTTCCCGGAGTTCTTCAACGGCCCGTTGATGGGCGCGTTCAACCAGGACTACCCGGCCGAGGCCGTACGCCGCCTGGCCGAATATACCGAGGCGGTCCGCGAGGAGATGGTGCGCCTGGCGCTGGCCTACAACATCAATATCGTGGCCGGCTCGATGCCCGAGTACACCGACGACGTGCTGCGCAATGTCTCGTACCTGTGCCGCCGTGACGGGACCTGGGATCGCCAGTACAAGATCCACGTGACCCCCGACGAGGTGTCCTACTGGGGCCTGCAGGGCGGCGACGAGGTGCATGTCTTCGATACCGACTTCGGCAAGATCGGAATCCTGATTTGCTACGACGTGGAGTTCCCCGAGCTGCCGCGGGTGATGGCCGATCACGGCCTGCAGATCCTGTTTGTGCCCTACTGGACCGACACCAAGAATGCCTATCTCCGGGTACGGCGCTGTGCCCAGGCCCGGGCCATCGAGAACGAGTGCTACGTGGTCATGTCCGGCTCGGTGGGCAACCTGCCCAAGGTCGAGAACATGGACATGCAGTATTCCCAGGCTGCGGTGTTTACCCCGTCGGACTTCGCTTTCCCGCATGATGCGGTGGCCGCGGAGGCGACCCCCAACACCGAGATGACCCTGATCGTGGACCTCGACCTCGACAACCTGAAGGAACTGCGCAACCACGGTTCGGTGCGCAACCTGCGCGACCGCCGACGCGACCTCTACTCGGTCCAGTGGAAGTCCAAGCCGGTGTAGGGTTCCCCGGGCGTTGGCCCTATGCATGGGCACCGTGTGCCCGGAAAACGTGAACGGGTTCCGGTTGCCCGGAGGCCGCCACTGGCATCCGGCCGCCGGGGCCCTTAGTCTTGCCGGTACAGGGAACCTCGCTCGCGGCATGTCCGCCGTGGCCGGGGCCGAACCGCCGCCAGGCGGGCGTATGCCAGTCAGGGGGAAACAATGAGCGACCAGATGCCGGACCCGCAACGCGCCGCGATCCTCGTGGTGGATGACTCCAAGGTCATCCGGGTCGCGTTGCAGCGCATCCTGCAGGGGCAGAACACGGTCTATGAGGCCGCTGATGGCGAGCAGGCCCTGGAACTGCTGCAGCAGTATCCGGATATCGGACTGGTCCTGACCGACCTGTCCATGCCGGGCATTGATGGCCAGGACCTGTTGCTGCGCATTCGGGACGGTATCGACGACGTTCCCGCCGACCTGCCGGTGGTGATCGTGACCGGCCAGGAGAGCGACGAGGCTGCCAGCGACGAGTGGCGTTCGCTGGGTGCCAATGCCGTCCTGATGAAGCCCTTCGTGCCCACCCGCGTGCGCGAGGTGGTGGCCGAGCTCCTGCCGTCACCCTCGGAGCCCGAGGTCGCCGGGCCCGAGCCGGCAGGGGCCGCAGCCGATCCCGCCGAGACCCAGGCACTGCGCGACGAGGTCGAACGCCTGCGGCGCGAGCTGATGCTGCGCCAGCAATCGTCCAACGAACGCGAGGCGCAGAAGGAGCTGGAGCGCCTGCGCAATGCCCTGGGCGAGGCCCGCGACGAATCCACGGCCGCGTTCCAGCGGGCGGAGGAGCGCGATCGCGAGATCGAGACCTTGCAGGCCCGCCTGGAAGAGACCGAGACGGCCCTGGCCGAGGCGCGGGCCCGTGACGAAGAGGCTGTGGCGGCGAGCGAGCAGGCCGAAGGCCGCGAGGCGGAGCTTGCCACCCTGCGGGCGCGAGTGGCGGAACTGGAGACGGAGGAGGGTGAGACACCGGGGGAGTCCAGCGATGAGCTGGATTCGCTGCGCAGCCGAGTGCGCGAGCTGGAGGGCGAGAACGTTCGCCTGGACCACGAACTGGTCGAGCTGGAACGCCAGCGCGAGGCGGTGCAGAAAGAGTTGAGGGAGGCCCGGGACGAGGCCCAGCGCCTGCGCAGCGAGCGCAATCAGCAGTGCGAGCGCGCGGCGGCCGCCGAGAAGGCCCGGGCTGAGGCGGAGCAGCGCTGCGCCGACAGTGGCGAGTCGGCCGCCGAACTCGGCGAGCGCCTGGTCGCGCGCGAGAAGGAACTCGCCGAGTCGCTGCAGCGTAACCAGGATCTGCGTGGCCGCATCCGCGACCTCGAGCATGCCCTGACCGGCCACAGCACCACGGCGGCCGCGGAACCCTTGAGCGAGCCCGCTTCGGCGGATTCGGTCAAGGCGGAGCCGGAGGACCGCCTGCGTGCCCCGCACCAGGATAGTCGGTACGACCGGCCCGTGCGCCTGGGACGCCGGCGCTGGTTCCGGGTGGCATTTGTCGGGGTGCTGGCGGTGATCGTGGCGCTGGGAATTGCGATCTACTTGCGGGGCTACTGAGGCCGTAGGCCGCGCGGCGGTTGGCGCGGTTCAGAAGGGCGGGCACCCGGCATGCCGGGTGCCCGCGGCGGGGCGCATCAATCGCTTCGCCGGGAAAATGGCTACTCGTGCCGGTCGCGCAGCACGCTCAGCAAGTGGTTCCAGGAGTCATGGTCGGCGCGTTCGTCATAGCCGACCGGCATCCCGAATTCCTCGGCAATGGCATCGGCCCCCGGGTTGGTGAAGCTGTGCTTCACGCCGGAGAATTCAACCACCGTGTAGCGGGCCTCAGCGTCCTGCATCTCCTCGTGGAAGCCGGCGACCTGTTCCGGCGGGACCATGGGGTCTGCGGTGCCGGTGAACGACAGCAGTTCGGCCTTTACCTCGCCCGCCTCGGCCGGGTGCTCGGTGCCCAGGCCGCCGTGGAAGCTGGCGGCCACGTTCAGGTCCAAGCCGGCGCGCGCGGCCTCCAGGGCTACCGTGCCGCCGAAGCAGTATCCCACTGCCGAGGGGGCGCTGTCGCCGGTGGTCTCATGCGCCCGCAGCCAGTCGTAGGCGGCCTGGAAACGGCCCAGCATCAGGTCGCGGTTTTCGCGAATCTCCCCAGCGAACTCGCCGGCGGTGGAGGGGTGGTCGGCGCGCTTGCCGCTGCCGTACATGTCCAGGGCGAAGGCCGTGTAGCCCTCGCGGGCCAGCTGCTCGGCGCGGTCGCGGGCGTAGTCGTTGTGGCCCCACCATTCGTGGATGACCAGGACCGCCGGGTGCGGGCCGTCGCCTTCGGGATGGGCCAGATAGCCGGTCATCTCGTCACCGTCGTGGTCGTAGGTGACTTCCTCGGTCTGGATGTCGGCGAGGGCCAGGCCGGGCAGCAGGGCGCCGAGCAGAACGGCCAGCGGGGCAAATGCGGGTTTGGCGAACATCGAACACCTCCTGATCGTCGGATCGACTCTATATCGACCCTGACTCCCGAGTATGGTTCGCGTCCGCCCGGGTTACAACGAACGGGACAGGGGCTACAGTAGAGACGTCGGGGTACCCGCGCGAGCGTGTCCACCGATCATTGATTCCCCAGAGGGTCCACCCATGTCCGAACGTTCCGCCAACGATTCCCTGGAGGCTCGGGTCGAGTCGGCCGACAAGCTTCTGGCGATGCCGCAGGTGGTATTCGAGGTCGCGCGTTTGCTGGAGGACGATGACGCCACGGCAACGCGGATTGCCACCAGTCTGAGCCGTGACCCCGGTCTGGTGGCGCTGGTCCTGCGCATTGCCAACAGCCCCGCCTATGCCCCGGCGCGTACGATCGACTCGGTCGACCGGGCGATCGCCATGCTGGGTCGCGATGCTCTGCAGCGCCTGGTGGTGGCGAGCGCGATCACCCGTGCCACGGCGAGCATACCCGACCAGGAACGGCTGCCACTGGAGGTGTTCTGGCGCCATTCCGCCTATTGCGCGGTGATCGCGCGGCAACTGGCGATGCGCGTGCTGCCGCGTCAGGCCAGCGGTATCTTCCTGGCCGGTCTGTTGCATGACCTCGGAAAGCTGCTTCTGTTCTCGCAGTCACCGGACTCGGCCCACCGGGCGTTCCTCTCCAGCCTGGATATGGGCGACGGTCTCAGCCCGCAGGGTGCGGAACGGGCCCAGCTGGGCTTCGATCACGCGGAGCTGGGTGGCGCCCTGGCGGCGCACTGGGGGTTGCCGGAGCTCCTGGTCGACTGTCTGTCGGGCCATCACCAGCCGATGCAGGCGTCGGAGGGTCACCGTACCGCGGTGATGCTGGTGCACCTGGCAAACACCGGTGCGCATCTGGCCGAGATCGATTCGCGCGACTGGGCAGATGCCCCGCCCGTGGACCCGGCTGTGTGGGAGGCCCTGCACCTGGCACCGGAGGTCCTGCTGTCCGCCGTGGAAGAGGCCCAGCACGAGGTGCTGGCGGTACAGGACATCTGCGACCCGGCGCACGAAGGGGAGCCGCGAGCATGAACCGGCGCCATGCACCTGCGACCGGCCCAAGGGTCCTAACAATCATGCGCATGAACGCGTCACCGGCCCCGCTTGGGCGCGTGCTGGTCGCCGCCGGCGTGATGCTCCTGCTGGCCGGCTGCGCCGGGGTGCCGGCATCCCTGGCCCCGTTGCCCGCCGCCGCCCCCGATCGCGAGCAGGTGCTGGCCGACCCGGATGCGGTCAAGGGCGAGACCGTGGTTTGGGGCGGAGTGATTGCGGCCGTCAAGAACACCTCCGGCGGCACCCGGTTGGAGGTGGTCGCCCGAGATCTGGACCGCCAGGGCCGCCCGCAGGAGGCCGACCGCTCGCCGGGACGTTTTCGGGCGGTCAGCAGTGGCTTTCTCGATCCACAGATCTACGCCGAGGGGCGCGAGGTGACCGTAAGGGGCGTCATCCAGGGGACCGAGGAAGGCACCATCGGTGACTACGACTACACCTTTGTTACCCTGCAGGCGGATGCCGTGTACCTGTGGCCCCGCCGGCCGCCGCCGTCCGAGCGACACGACCGCGATCCATTCTACGATCCCTTTTACGACCCGTTTTACAGTCCGTGGGGCCCGCACTACGGGATCGATGGGCGTTATCACCCGCATCCCTGGTACTGGTGACCATGACCCGA
>NZ_JAWLFK010000010.1:21404-41373 GCF_041685615.1 Thioalkalivibrio sp. | reverse complement strand
CGATCCCTTTTACGACCCGTTTTACAGTCCGTGGGGCCCGCACTACGGGATCGATGGGCGTTATCACCCGCATCCCTGGTACTGGTGACCATGACCCGATTCTTGCTGCCCCTGGCCGCCCTGCTGCTGCCCCTGTTTCTGGCCGCCTGTGCCTCCGGTCCGCTGGAGGCACCCGATGATCCGACCGTGCAAGTTGAACCGCGCGCCGTCACGGCGGACAACCTGCCGCCCGGCGAGCAGGTCTGGGGCGGGGTGATCGCGCGCGTGGACAATCGCGCGGAGGCGACCTTCATCGAGGTGGTCGGTTATCCCCTGAGCCGGCAGGAGCCGCAGACCCGGCAGTCCACTGTTGGCCGTTTCCGCCTACGCGTGGAAGGCTTTGCCGATCCGGTGGATTACCGCGCCGGGCGCCGGATCACCGGTGTCGGCACCGTGACGGGGGTCGAGGACGGCCGAATCGGCGAGCAGGACTACGTCTTCCCGGTGCTGGAAGCCCACTCGGCGCACCTGTGGCCGGAACCCGAACGGCCGCGTTCGTCCGGCGGGGTGCGCTTCGGCATCGGGATCGGCATCGGCCTGTAGGTTCGCGGTCGGTTGGACCGGCCGCGATGGCATATAGAACCGTGATTCTTTCTGGGAGGCCTCATGCGAGCAGTGGTGTTTGACGAACCCGGCGCCGCCGATGTCCTGCGCCTGGACGAGGTGGCGGAACCGGCGCTGACGGCGCCCGACCAGGTCCGCATCCGGATGCTGGCTGCTGGCGTCAACCCGGTGGATACCAAGGTACGCGCGGGCGGCATGATCGTCCCCGGTGCACCGCGCAACACGCCCGGCTGTGACGGCGTGGGTGTCATCGAGGAGTGTGGAAGCGCGGTACATCATGCGCGGCCGGGGCAGCGCGTCGCCTTCTGTTTCGGCGGAGTTGGTGCCGACCCGGGCACCTACGCCGAGCAAGTGGTGGTACCCGAAGCCGCTGTGGTGCCGGTGCCGGCCGCCGTGTCCGATATGCAGGCCGCGGCGTTGCCCCTGACCTGGCTGACCGCTTGGGAGGCCCTGTTCGAGCGCGCCGATCTGCAGCGCGGTCAAACCGTGCTGGTGCATGCGGCGGCCGGCGGCGTGGGCCAGATGGCCGTGCAGATCGCACGCGCGGCCGGCGGCCGGGTGCTCGGCCTGGTACGGCGCGACGAGGCCGCCGCCATCGTGACCGACCTGCGTGGCGATGTTGCCAACCTGGGCAAGCCGGACGCCGAAGAGGCCATCCGCCAGTACACCGACGGTCGCGGCTTCGACATCGTGCTCGATACGGTCGGGGGCGAGGTCTTTCGCGAGGGGCTGGGCCAGGTGACTTACGGTGGTGATCTGGTGACCCTGCTGGCGCCCCCGGCCGATGTCGATTGGAACCCGGCGCGCCTGAGAAACCCGAGCATCAGCCTGGAGCTGATGCTGACCCCCATGCTGGAAAACGATCGCCGCCGCCTGAAGCACCAGGGCACCCTGGTGGCGGAGGGGCTGGCCCGGCTGGCCAGCGGACGGTTGCAGGTCAACGTCGAGGACACTCTCCCCTTGGCCGAGGCCGTCGAGGCCCATCGCCGCATCGAGGCCGGCGGCCGCCGAGGCAAGCTTGTGCTGCGCATCCCCGAATAAGCGGGTCTTGCAACCATCAAGAAGGGCAAGGGCGGTCTACAGGAAGACGCGAAGATTGGAAGAGGGATTGGGTTGAAACGCAGGAAGCATGGCGGGCGGTTTGGGAATCGCGGTCTCCAGCCAATCCCTCACCCCAAAAACCCTTCCCTTCTTCCTGTAAATCGCTCTTGACGTTGACCTTGCCCTGTTTCGTGCGCTTCGTGGTGGACGCCTGAAGCGTACAAGCCCGGAGGCTAGCCGCCGAAAAGGTGGCTGAATACCCGGGCGCCGCCGATGTAGGTGCCGGCGGCCGAGCCCAGGGTGGTCAGCAGGAAAACGAGCAGCACCCGCGAGACCCGGTTGCGCCACCAGCCGCGCGGCGTGGTGGTGTCCTGGCGCAGGCTCGCGAAGTCCGAGACCCGCGGCTTGCGCAGGAACAGCTCGGCGGCCGCGGCGACAAAGCCGACCCCGATGGTGGGGTTCAGCGAAGTCAGCGGGGCCGCCAGGGCCGCCGTCAGCACGGTCAGCGGATGGGCCAGTGCCACGATCGCGCCAATGGCCGCCAAGCCGCCGTTGATCAGCACCCAGTCGATCACCATCTGGAGGCCGATATCCGGGTTGCGCGAGAATCCGATGGCAAAGCCAGCGAGGATGACCCCGATCACCACCCACGGGACGATCTTGGGCCAGCGGGCCTTGGGCGGGGCCTGGTCCAGGGCATCGAGGATGGCATCCGGCGGGGTCAGGGTGTCCCGGGCCTGTTCCGCGATGCCCGGCAGGTGACCAGCCCCGACCACGGCCAGGATGCACCGGGTATCCGGATTGGCCGCGAGCCGGCGCAGGTGGGCGGCCATGTAGTGGTCGCGCTCCTCGATCAACGTGCGGTAGAGGTCCTCGGACTGCTCGGCGAACTCGCTGAACGTGGATTCCAGCATGTCCCCTTCCTTCAGGCGCTCGATCTCGGATTCGTCGATCTTTTCGCGAGACAGGACCGAGCTGAACAGGCCACCGATCAGCCCCATGCGTTCCCACCAGCGGACCGCGCGGTAGGTGCGGCGCAGCGTCAGGCCGATGTCGCGGTCGATCAGGGCCAGCGGCAGGCCGCGGTCCAGGGCGCCGTCCATTGCCGCGCGCATCTCGGCGCCGGGTTCGATGCCGTACTGATCGGCCAGGCGCTGCTGGTAGGCTCCCAGCGCCAGGCTGGCGGCGATCATGGGCGCCTGCCCCTTGCGCATCACACTGAAGAGGTCCATGCGACCGATGGCGTCGGGGTCCAGCATTGCGCGCTGACGGCTCTCGCACAGCTCGATCGCGACGCTGTCGAAGCCGCCGGTGTCTATCAGGGCGCGCACCTTGTCCGCGCTGGAGCGCGATACATGCGCGGTACCCAGCACGACGACCTCGGTGTCGCCCATCTGCAGGATGCGGTGGGGTTCGTCGGCGATCAGTTCCTGGACGGCGGGATTCATGCGTGGCGGGCTCTTGCTCCAGTGGGCGGGCGGTATTCTACGGCGAATGCGTGCGGCCCGCAGCGCGGGTCGCGTGGGCGGTCAGGGGGCGCCGGGTACGGCCTGCGGCACATCGTCGGGCGGGGTGTCCTCTTCAAGCTCGGGGAGGGGCTCTGGCACGCGCAGGCTCTCCAGACGTTCGACGACCCGCAGGGCCCGCTCGTGGGCCGCGAGCAGCCCGGCATGGTCGGGGGCCAGATCAAGCCCCTGCTTCCAGTGCTCCAGGGCCTCCTCGATGCGCCCAGCGGAGTAATGCCCCCGGCCTTCCTCCAGCAACTCTTCCGCCCGCGTGTCGCGGCGCTCGCGCCATTCTTCGCACAGCACCCGATGGGCTCGCTGCGCGGCCTGGTCCGGGCCGGAGGCATCGCTGTCGGGGGTGATCGCGTTGCGGCACCAGCGTGCCGCCGTGGCCAGGTCGTCGGCCTCCAGGGCCTGGCGCAGGCGCGCGTTAATGGTGGAACGTGGCACCTCGTCCTCGACGGGCGGGGCCTCGGCCTCGCGTGACTCCCGCTCCAGGTTCGCGATGCGCTCTGCACGTTCGGGGGCGGGCGAGAGATTCTGTGCAAGGCGCAGGAGTTCCAGGCGCTCCTCGCCCTCGGCGTCCGCGGCGTAGGCGTCCAGCGATCGCGCCAGGGGGTCACGCCGTTGGGCCAGGCGATCGGGATCATCCGGAAGCTGCTCGCTGCGCCGCACCAGGGGGCGCATCACCTCCAACAGGCGCAGCTGCTGGACCAGAGCCCGTGCCTCGAGGATGTCGTGGCGTTGCTCCAGAGTCTTCAGGCCGACCTGTCGCTGGCGCTCGAGTTGCTCGATGTACTGGCGTCGTTCGGTGTCGGGCGGCAGTTGCTGTTCGGCCTGTTCGAGGATCTCCAGGGCCCGGGCTACGGCGCCTTCGGCCGAGGCGGCACGGGCCTCGTGCATCGCCTCTTCCGCGGCGGCCGCGGCCTCGGCCTCGATGGATGTGCGGCGTTCGGCCCACTCCGCCCGGGGTTCGGGCTCGTGCTCGTCGATCAGTTCGAGGGCGCGTTGGTAGTCGCCGGCGTCCACTGCGCGCTCGATGCGCTGCTCGGGCGGCGCGAAGGGATCCAGGGCGGCACAGCCCTGTACCAGCAGGACGGCGAGCAGGATGCCCGCGAGCGGGAGCCGGCCGCGCGTCAGCGTCATGCGCGATCCACGGTGTTCAGGACCCGGCTGACCGCCACGGCCTCGCTGACCCCGTGCAGTTCGTGGGTGCCCCAGTCCTCGATGCGGAAGTGTCCCTTCACCTGCTCATGCTCCATGAATGCGGTGGTTGTGACCAGACCGCCGGGGGGCGCGACCGTGACCAGGCGGGCGGCGAGGTTGACGGTGTCGCCCACCACGGTGAATTGCATGCGGTCCTCCGCACCCATGTTGCCGGCCAGCATCTCGCCGGCGTTCAGGCCGATTCGGAACTCCACCCGCGTCTCGCCGCGGCGCTCGCGCTCGGCGTTGATCGAGGCGACCGTCTCCAGCAGCGCCAGGCCGGTCTGCACGGCGGTCAGGCGATGGTTCCCAGGCTCCGTCCCGAGGCCAAAGACGGCCATGGTACAGTCCCCCATGTACTTGTCCACCGTGCCGCCGTGGCGGGCGATGCATTCCGACATCGGGCCGAAGAATTCGTTGAGCATACGCCCCAGGGCCGCCGGGCTGCAGCGCTCTGACAGCGCGGTGTAGCCCTGGATGTCGGCGAACAGGACGGACCCCTCCACCGCGCGCCCGCCCAGCTCGACCCGGTCCAGGTTCTCCAGGATATCCTGGGCGATCGCATCCGAGACATAGCGGCGCAGCGCGGCCTCGACCTGGTCCTTGCGCAGCAGGTCGCGCGCCATGTCGTTGAAGGCGTCGGTCAACTGGGCGATCTCGTCCTGGCGCACCATGGGCAGCGGGTTGCCCTGGTCGTCCATGGGCCGGATGCGCGAACGCATGCTCTCGGCCAGGCGTTCCAGCGGCCGCACCAGGCGCTTGCTGATGTCGATCGCGAGCAGCAGGCTCAGCAGGAAGACCCCGATGGCTGTGGCGATCCCGGCGTTCAGGGTGTTGCGGATCAGTTCCTGCATGGGCGAGGTGTCGATGTAGGCCTCGATGTAGCCCACCTGCACGTCCTGGAACAGTACCTCGCGGCGGTAGGGTTCCACCGTGGGCGCCAATGGCCACACGCCCTCGGTCAGCGACTGCTCCGGGGGTGTCCCGGCGCTGGCGACCTGGCCGCGGTCGATCGCATAGGCGGCGATGGATTCGACGCGCCCCTCCTCCACCAGCGAATTCAGCAGGGTCTCCAGGGTCAGGTAGTCTTCGGCCAGCATCAGCTCCGCCGAGGTGCGCGCGACCGGAGCCACGGTGCTCTCCGCCTGCGCGCGGATCTGGTTGTCCAGCACGGTGCTGACCTGGTTCAGCACCACGGTCGACAGGGTCACGATCCCGGCCAGTGTGAGCCCCGCGATCGCCGTGACAATTTTCCAAGCGATCGGCAGGTAGCGCGGGGCGAAGTCGGCACCGCTGGCGCCCAGGCGCGCGCTCCTGCTCCGCTTGCGACGCCCGATCACGAGGTGCCCTCGCCCATCGCGAGCCAGGGGGCCAGCCAGGTACGCCACTCCGCGAGCAGGGGTTCCGAACGGGCGGCGACCGCGGAGCGCTTGGTCAGGGATCGCCCGAACACGGGGCCGCCCGCCAGGCTGCACATGGCCCCGCCCGCACGCGCGAGCATCAGACCGCCGGCCGCGCTGTCCCAGGGCGCCTGTCCGCCATGCAGGTAGAGGTCGGCGCGCCCGGCCGCCAGCCAGGCCCACTCCAGTGCGCAGGCCCCGAGGTTGCGCTGCGACCGGAACGGGGCGTGGCTGGCCAGTTCCCGGGCCAGCGGGGCCTCCAGACGCTTGTAATCGACCAGGGCAATGGCGCGACCGAGTTCCGGGGCCGGCGGGCGGGCGGCAGCCGGCGGGGTGGCCCCGTTGAGTTCCAGCGCGGTGTCCTCGGTTGCGGCGAACAACTCGTCGCGTACCGGGTCGTAGGTGGCCCCATGGGTGACCCGCTCGCCCTCGATCCGCGCGATGGAGATCGCGAAGAAGGGCATGCCGCCGGCGAAATTGGAAGTGCCGTCCAACGGGTCCACCAGCCAGAAGGCGGAGGCCGCTTCGAGGACCTGCGCCTGTTCCGCGCGCACCTGCTCTTCGCTCAGCACCGGTTCGTGCTGCCCGTGCTCGTGCAGCAGGGTGCGCACGCGGGCGTCTACCGCATGGTCGGCTTCGGTGATCACGCTGCCATCGGCCTTGTAGTCCACGGCGATGCCGGCCTCGAAGCGCGGGAGCAGCTCCTGTTGTCCGATCATCCGCAGACCCCGGACAAGCTCGGAAAAGGGGATGGAGGTGGCAGTCATGCAGCCCTGGCAACGCCAATTGCGGAGTGAGTGAGCCGGATGCGGCCGGGACGACCCGGGCGAACTCGGCCTCGAATACGCTTATCATACCGGTCCATGACCGGCTTGATCATAATCCTCGCCCTTACATTGGTCGCGTTCTACGTGAATGACACCTGGCGGGCGAACGAGCGTGCCCGGCGGGTGGGGCGCCAGGCCTGCGAGCGGGCGGGGGTGCAGTTGCTGGATGCCACGGTCGTGCGCACCGGTCAGCGCCTTCTGTGGGGGGAGCGCGGGCTGGCCCTGCAGCGACACTACCGCTTCGAGTTCTCCGCCGACGGGGCCGGGCGCCACCCCGGCGAGATCTCGCTGGAGGGCCGGCAACTCAAGCGCGTGACCCTGGACTGGCCCGACGGCGGGCGCGAGTTCCAGGGGCCGGACCGCAACGACCCGAACGGAGGCGCATCCCGGTGACGTTGAGCGAGTTGCGTTACGTGGTGGCCGTGGCCGATGCCCTCCACTTCGGCCGTGCGGCCGAGGCCAGTCATGTCAGCCAGCCGTCGCTGTCGGTGGCGGTGCGCAAGTTCGAGGACGAGCTGGGCGTGACCCTGTTCGAGCGCGGCCGCGGCGAGGTGTCCGTGACCCCGGCGGGCGAGCAGGTCATCGCACAGGCGCGGCGCGTGCTCGCCGAGGTCGAACAGCTGCGTTCGGTGGCCGTGCAGAGTCAGGATCAGCTCTCCGGGCCGCTGCGCCTGGGCGCGATCTACACCATCGGCCCCTATCTGCTGCCGGAACTGATCCCGGCGCTGCGCGAGCGGGCGCCGGATATGCCACTGGTGATCGAGGAAAACTACACCGATCGGCTGCGCGAGCGGCTCAAGCAGGGCGAGCTGGACGCTATCATCATTTCGCTGCCATTCGAGGAGTCCGGGGTGGTCACGTTGCCCCTGTACGACGAGCCGTTCATGGCCGTGCTGCCGGCGGCGCACCCACTGAAGGACAAGGACCCGCTGCGCCTGGAGGACATGGCCGATGCGACGCTCCTGATGCTGGGGGCGGGGCATTGCTTCCGCGACCAGGTACTGGAGCGGTGTCCTGACTGCCAGCGCACGGTGACCGCGGATGGCAGTACCCCGCGCAACCTGGAGGGCTCGTCGCTGGAGACGATTCGCCACATGGTGGCCTCGGGCATGGGCGTGACCATCCTGCCGTGCACGGCGGTGGGGGCGGATCGCTATGCCCAGCGACTCCTGGCCGTGCGCCGTTTTCAGGACCCGGCGCCCAGCCGCCGCGTGGCCCTGGCCTGGCGTACCAGTTTCCCGCGGCCGGAGGCGATCGAGGCGCTGCGTCAGGCGGTGTTGTCGACCCCGCTAACCTGCGTTGACTTCATTCGGCCCGGCGCCGGGTAGCGGCGGCTGGCGTGGAGGCTCAGTTCCCGGCGAGGACGCGGTTGCGCCCGGCCTGCTTGGCCGCGTACAGGGCCTCGTCGGCCGCCTGGTAGGCGGACTGCAGCGTGGCATTCTGGCCGATACTGGCCACGCCGAGACTCGCGGTCACCTTGACCGAGCCATCGCTCTCCAGGGGCGATGCGTCGCCGGCGGTGGCGCTGGAGCGCAGGGAAGCAATGGCCAGGCGGATGCGTTCGGCGCATTCCATTGCGCGGCTCAGGTCCGCGCCGGGTAGCAACGCGAGGAATTCCTCGCCACCCATGCGCACGCAGAGGTCGGATTCCCGTGTGGTGTTGCGCAGGGTCCGTGCCACCAGACGCAGGACGTCGTCGCCCACGCTGTGGCCATAGTCGTCGTTGATCTGCTTGAAGTGGTCGAGGTCGATGGCCAGGACCGACATGGGCCGGCTCTGGCGACGGCAATCGGCCAGCCAGCGAGCGCCCTGCTTCTCGAACGCGCGCCGGTTGCCGAGACCGGTCAGCTCGTCCATCTCCAGGCTTTCATTCAGGCGCTGGAACCGCAGGGCGTTGGCCAGGGCCGGCGCCGCAAGCCCCAGCAAAGCCTCGGTCAGCTGCTGCTCGTCATCGGTAAAGCGGCGTCCGCGCATCAGGATCAGCGAACCCAGGGTCTCGCCGTTGAGGCTCATGCCGTACTCGATGCGGTGACGGTCCTCGTCGCCCCCGGACCAGGTCTCGTCGCTCTCCTGGAGGATGAAGAACCAGCCGCTGTGGTGGATCTGGGCGTGCAGGTGTTCCTGCAGGCGGGCCAGGACCGTCCCCAGCTCGAGACTGGAGGACAGGGACTGCACGAAGGCGAGGGCGTCAAAAGGGGTACCGGCCTCGCCGGTGGTCCGGCCCTTGGTGGATACCAGTCGCAGGTTGTGGGCGTTCCCGTCGCGGTTCATGGCCGTCTCGCTCGCATCGATCGTTGGGTCAGGGTTCTAGCGATATCCGTGCCAATCATTTAGAGGTATTCAAAAACAGTGACTTGCGATTGATTCGGGTTCGAAATAGACGAAAACCCGACGTGTTCTTGCCGCCTCTGGCAGGTTGTGGCCGCCCCGGGCGGCAAGGGTGGCAATATTCTGACGGGGTAGCCCAGGCCGCGGAGGCCCGGGCGGCGACCGGAGTACATGAGTCCGTTGCGCACTTCCCCTACACTGCGCGGCATGATCCGACTTCAAGATATCGAGCTGCGCCGCGGCCGCCATGTGCTGTTGCAGCACGCCAGCCTGACCGTGCACGCCGGCTGGCGGGTGGGTCTGACCGGCGCCAACGGCTCCGGCAAGTCCAGCCTTCTGGCGGCGCTGCAGGGCGAACTGAGCCTGGACGCCGGCGAGATCAAACGGCCTGCGGAGTGGGTGGTGGCGCACCTGCCGCAGGAGGTCCCGGGGAGCGTACGCTCGGCGGTGGACTACGTGCTGGACGGCGATGCCGAGCTGCGCGACCTGCAAAAACGCCTGGAGCAGGTGTGCGATGGCGCCGAACAGGCCCGGCTGTACGCGGCCCTAGACGCGGTCGACGGCTGGACGGCCGATGCCCGCGCGCGGCGTCTGCTGGCAGGGCTGGGGTTCGCCGTGGAGGATGCGGACCGGCCGATGAGCGCCTTTTCCGGTGGCTGGCGCATGCGCCTGGGCCTGGCGCGTACGCTGATGACGCGCTCCGACCTGTTGCTGCTGGACGAGCCTACGAACCACCTCGATGTCGAGACCATTCTCTGGCTGGAGGACTGGCTGGCGCGTTATCCCGGCACGGTCATCGTGATTGCGCATGACCGGCGGTTTCTCGATTCCGTCTGCAGCCACATCGCGCATATCGAGCGCGGTGGCATTGCCCTCTATGCCGGCAGCTACACCCATGCCGAGGCCAAGCGCGCGGAGGCCATCGCACAGAGCGAGGCGGCGGCAGCGAAGGTGGCGGCCGAGCGCGCCCACCTGGAGGACTTCGTCCGCCGCTTTCGGGCCAAGGCGACCAAGGCGCGCCAGGCCCAGAGCCGGCTGAAGCGTCTGGAGAAGCTCGACGAGGTGGCCGTGATCCGCGCGGCGCGGCCCATCCATCTGGAGATTCCGACACCCGAGCGCCTGCCGGATCCGCTGCTGGCACTCGATCATGCCGAGGTGCGCACCGGGGACCGCGTCCGCCTGCATGCGACGAATTTACGTCTGCGACCGGAGGACCGGATCGGTGTCCTGGGGCCGAACGGTGCCGGGAAATCGACGCTTCTGACGTTGCTGGCCGGGGAGCTGGCGCCGACGGCCGGGGAGCGCCGGGTCGAGCCGAACCTCAGGGTAGGGTATTTCGCCCAGCATCAAAGCGAGCAGCTCGACCTGGACACCTCCCCCCTGGTCCATTTGCAGCGCCAGGACCCGCGCGCCGAGGAACAGCGGCTGCGCAACTTCCTGGGCGGCATGGGATTCCCCGGCGAGAAGGCGGATGCCCCGGTCAGTCAGTGCTCCGGCGGGGAACGCGTGCGCCTGGTTCTGGCCCTGCTGATCTGGCAGGCCCCGTCGTTGCTGCTGCTGGACGAGCCCACCAACCACCTGGACCTGGACATGCGCGAGGCCCTGGCCGAGGCGCTGGAAAGCTACGCCGGCGGGCTGGTGGTGGTGGCGCATGACCGCGAGCTGCTGGCCCGCGTCTGCGACCGTTTCTGGCGCGTGGAGGAGGGCCACCTGAGCGACTTCGACGGGGACCTGGACGACTACGCCCGCGAGCTGCAGGCGCGTGAACGGGAGGCGGCCGCGGCACGCGAACCCGGGAGCGCCGACACCACGGCCGGCAATGCCCCGCCCCTGTCCCAGAAGGAGCGACGCCAGCAGGCGGCCCAGGCGCGTGCCGCGCTCAAGCCACTGAAGCAGCGCGCGGACCATGCGGAGCAGGAATGCACGCGTTTGCAGGAACGACTCGCTGCGCTGGAGACCGAACTGGCCGATCCGGCGCTTTACGAGGGCGAGGCGGCGGATCGGCTGGCGCAGCTGACCCGCGAGCAGGGCGAGCTTCGCAGCCAGCTGGAGTCGGTGGAAGCCGAGTGGATGGAGGCGCTGGAGGCGCTGGAGAACCACTGACCCATTTACACCGTCGTGCTCGAGTCGCTCTGCTACAGATGAGCCGCAACGCCCGCCGGCGCGTGCCCATTTTCGTCAACAACGGGCGGTCAAGCCCCGCCCTCGGGAGCTTTTGGGGTGGGTACCCCGGATTCCCCGATCTGGCGTTGCACCCTGAAGAGACCGGAAACGGGAGGTTAGCCCGACGGCCGGCTGCACGACGCCCCGGGGCCCCGGAAAACGAGGGGCGCCAATGCGAGCGTGCAGATTGATCCGTACTTTCCCTAGGGGGCAGCGGGTTGAGTGCCCCTTGAAAGACCAACCCTTGAACTCGGGTATTACGGGGTCTATATGAGAGGGTGAATGCACCGGAACGAGGAGTGATCCCATGAATGCACAGGAACTGAATCGTCGCTGTGTCGAGCTCTTTCACAACCCGGATGCGAAGCTGCATTGCTGGCATCCGCGCATGTTCTGGGAAACCCACATGCTGGAGAACCCGAAGCCGGAAGACTTGCAGGCACCCAAGGTCGATCTTCGCGAGTTGGAGGTCATGCTCTCGGAGGCCGCGCACGAGCCTTCGCAGTGTGCCGACGAACTGGAGCAGGAAGAGCCGGGGCGGGCCGCCCTGATCCGGCACATGATGGAGCGTGGCGAGATGCCCCTGCTGCATCGGCCGCACTGATCGTTCCATCGGGGAACGATGATCGATTGATCAGTGTTTCCCTAGCGGGGCTCGATCTCGTCATGTGATGGCGGGATCTCGGCCCCGGCAGCTTGTGCTGCCGGGGGCTTTTTCCTGCCGGTGAGGCGTCCGCCTGCGAGCGACGGTTACTGGCGGATGAAATCCGAAAAGTAGAGGGCTTCGATCCGGGGCGACCCGGTCATCTCCTCCAGCAACTCGTTCAGCTCGTCTGTGGCCTCGTTGCGCAGGTCCTCGCGGGCGCCCCCGCCGGCCAGGTTGTCGGGGTTGCGGCCACCGAGAACGTGAATCAGCCGGTCGCGCACCGCGGGGAGGTGTTCGCGGATCGCGCGCGCGTCTTCCAGGTCATTGCCTTCCAACTGGATGGAGGCCTGCAGGTAGCGTCCGCGGTCGGAAGCTTCCATGTTCACCACCACCGGCTCCAGGGTTACGTAATGGCTGTCCAGATCGTCCTCGGCGAGGGCCGGGGACGCGAAGAGCATCAAGACAAGGCCCAGCAGGATCGAATGCAGGGTGCGACGGGGGCTTCGGGTCATGGCGCGTGCTCCGGGGCGGTTTGCGTGCTGGAGGCGATCCGGTCGCCGCGTCGGTGCGGCTCCTGACCGAAGTATGCCACCAGGTGATCATAGATTTCGGGCATGGCCTCGCGCAGCCGCGCGGGCTCGAAGAAGAAGGATTCCACCGCTACGGCCAGGAACTCCTCCGGGGCGGTAGCCGCATACGGATCGAGTGGCAGGCCCGCCGCGTCGATCGCGCCGGCCTCCACCGTCTGCACGAACGTTTCAAACGCGCGCGTGAAGTCCTCGGTCCACGCGCGCGCCGATTGCCCGCGGGGCAGCGGAGGGAAGCCGTTTACCTCGCCGTTGCCGGCGTCCAGCACGTGCGTCATCTCGTGCACCACCACGGCGCCGTCGCGTTCGACGTCATTCCATGAAAGGATCACCGGGCCGCGTTCCCAGGCCTCGCCGGACTGGGGCGTGGCGCCCTGATGCACAATGCCGGCCTCGTCCACCCATTCGTGTTCGGGCACGAAGGTGTCCGGGTACAGGATCAGCGTGCGCCAGTACCGGTAGGGCTCCAGTCCGCGCTCCAGGACCGGCAAGGCGGCGTAGGCCGCGATCACCTGGCACTGCCAGGGTTCCGGTTCCGCGGCGATGCCGATGAATTCCTTCTGCGCGAGGATCTGCGCGATCAGCCCGCGCAGCCGGGACCGATCCTCCGGCGTCAGGCGGGCGATGAACGGCACCCGCCGGCCCAGCGCCTCCCACTCGTCGTTGTCCAGTGGCACCGCCCTGGGCTCCAGACCGGCAAAGGGCCCGAGGATCCGTTGGAAGAGGCCGCGGAGCGGAGAATGCGGTGTCGAATGCATCCCGCAATCGTCGCATGTTTGCCGCCCCGGTGCTGCCGGTGTCCGGCGAGCCCCAAGCGCCGGGCGCTTATTTGCGGCAACAACGGGTGGCTGATCCCTGCCCCGGTTTTGCGTCCCTTGCGGGTACACCCCTCTACCCACCGCGTGACGTGCCTTGCCGCGAGAAACCCGGGGTGCCCACTCGGGCGTGTACATTGATCAGTGATTCCTTAGGATGGCCGGCATGCGGAAAATAACGAAAAACGAGGAGAACGGGATGAGACGAATGATCGGACGTGGCGTGCTGCTGTTGGCGATGCTGATGGCAAGCGCCAGCGCGCAGAGCGACGAGCGGCATACGGTGGAACAGCTGAATCAGGCCCCGGCCGAGCTCGAGGGCGAGGAGGTGCGTCTGGAAGGCATCGTCGGCCGCGTCAACGCGGACATCATGGGGCGCAACTTCATCCACTTCGTTGACGGTACCGGTCGCGAGGGTGACTACATCACTGTCACCTCCAGTGAGTTGCCCGAGGTGGGCGACCGTGTCTCGGTGACCGGTACGCTGATCCTGGACCGCGACTTCGGGGCCGGCTACAGCTACCCGGTGATCATCGAGGATGCCCGCTTTCGCGACCGATGAAGCGGGTCATGCAAGGAGGCGTTCTGCAAAAAGTGATCGAAGGGCGGCCGGCTACCGGACTGGGAGTGGCACTGATGATGCTGAACGGGTGCGCCTCGACGCCGCCGGGCCATCCACTCGCGGAGGAGATCAACGACTACCGCGAGGCCCGCGGACTGCCGGCAATCCCGTGGTCGCCGGCGCTGGCCAAGGTGGCGGAGGTGCATCTGGCGGATATCGAGGCGCACGATCCGACCGCCCGCGAGTGTTCGCTGCACAGCTGGTCGGATAAGGGACCGTGGACATCCTGCTGCTATCGGGCGGACGACCCAGCGTCGGCACAGTGCATGCGTGACAAGCCGCGCGAACTGATCGATGATGCGTATCCGCACTCCGGGTTCGAGATCGTGGCCTGGCGCAGCGAGGCCATGAGCGAGGCGACGGCGCTGGCTATCTGGCGCCGGAGTCCTGCGCATGATGCCGTGCTGGCCAACGAGGGCGTCTGGGCGTCCCGCGACTGGCAGGCGCTGGGAGCAGCGCTGTCCGACGAGCACGCGGTTGTCTGGTTTGGCCAGGAGCCGGATCCAATGTCGGACTAATCCGGCACCGGTCAGTCGTCCAGGTTCCGCTTGAGCCGCTCGATCTCGTCGACGTCCCGGCCCGCGTCTGTCACCGCGTGCCAGGCGTCGATGTAGTGCTCGGTAGCGTAGACGTGGCCGTAGCCGCGTGGCGCGGCATCGCCGATGGCCACGTCCACTGCCAGCTGCAGCATGGTGACCACTGGATACCAGGTCAGGTCCGGCGAGACATCCGGGCCGCGCGGTGACTCCATCCACTCGGGTTTATGGTACAGCGCCTGGGGCTCGAAGAAGGTCACCGGGTCGCTGGCGTACTGCAGGTAGACGATGCGCATCGGGCCCCATTCGGCGCCCGGGATGTCCAGGTGGTTCTCCTGATTGGTGAAGCGCACCACCGAGCTGTCGCGAAACCGCGGCAGCCAGGCCGGCGAGTCCGGCTGGCGCTGGCGCTGGATGTCGCGCCAGGTCTCACTGCGAAACGGGGGGCCGGCCCACAGCGCCCCGGAAAACGGGTCGCCGATCACGTCGTACAGGTCCGCCGCGCGTTCGGAGTTCAGGGCCCCTAGACTCAGCCCGTACAGGTACAGACTCGGCCGGGCGTCGGGTGGCAGTTGTTTCCAGTAGCCATAGATCTCCGAGAACACCGCCTGGGCCGTCTCGTATCCGTACCGGGACTCGGCCATCAGCGACAGCCAGCTCGGCAGGTAGGAGTACTGCACGGCGACGGTGGCTACATCGCCGCCGTGCAGGTATTCGACTGGCTGGACCGCCCGATGGTCCACCCAGCCGCGTCCGGTAGGGGTCGCCAGTACCAGCACCGAACGGTCGAAGGCATCGACTCGGAGCATCTCCTGCAGGGCGAGCCGCGCACGTTCCTCGATGGTCTCGGCGGCATTCAGGCCAACGTACACTCGGATCGGGTCCAGTGCCGCGTCCCCGGTAAAATCTTGGATCGTCCCGGCGTCGGGTGCCTGGCCGACGAAACGCTGACCCTGGCGGCCCAGCCCCTCCTCCCAGGTGATCAGCGAGGCCGGACTGCCGGTGCGGAAGGTCCCCTTTGGCTGTTCCACCCCGGGATACTCGCGCACATCGAACTGCTGGAAGCTGCGATCGGCGGTGCGCAGGCCGTATTCGAGGATCACCCCGTCGATCACCGCCCAGAACACCCCGGCCGCCAGCAGGACCCCGATCACGTTCGACAGCCGCCGCGGGATGAAGCGGCGCAGGTGGCGCGCGAGAAAATGCACCAGCAGCCGGAACAGCCGCGCGATCGCCAGGCTGGCGGCAAACACCGCCGCCGCGATCAGTCCGAGCCGGATCGGGAAGCCGCCATCCACCGGATCCTGCTCCATCAGTTCGCGGATATTGTTCTGCCATTCCGTGGCCTGCCACAGGAAGACCAGGACGATCAGCACGGCCCCGCCTCCCGCGATCACCGCCAGGGTGTTGTGCGTGCGCTCGCCAGGCTCCGGCAACTCGAGATACGACCACAGCCATTGCAGGAACACGCCCAGCCCGTAGCCGGCCGCCAGTGACAGCCCGGACAGGATGCCCTGCACGTTATCGGTGCGCGGGATCAGGCTCGGCGACAGGGAGGCGGCAAAGAACAGCGTGGCCAGGATCAGCCCGGGGATCGATAGCGTCCCGAGGATGCGGGTGGCCCAGGCGGGCCAGATAAAGGTCCGCAGGCGGGATTGAAGGCGGGCGACGAGGGACATCGCGTACGCGCTTCCTTTGCAGTGGACGAAGAGGTTCATCCTGTCCGTCCCACTAAGCGGGTTCAAGTCTCCGCGGTGTGGGGCGATCTGCTGCGTGAACTAACTGCCGTGGCTGCCCGTGCCTGGACAGGCAGCGCGGCGAAACCGGAAGCTCGCCTCGACCATGCGCAGGGCGACGCCGAACAGCGCGACCTGCAGGAGGAGTCCGCCGGTGGCCGCGCCCACGGCGAGACCGGTGGCGAGCCCCAGCGCCATCAGCAGCATCAGCAGGATCGCGGCGAGGCGGCTGCGCAGCCAGCCGCCGACCAGCGTGCCCTCCATCCTGGTCGGTATGTGCTGTACCAGAACGCCCAGCATCACCACGACAACACCGGCGAGGACCAGCACCCATCCCGCCACCCGCGCGAGGCGCCGGGCCTGTTCGCCATTCTCGACGGATTGCAGCAGCAGGATCAGGTCGGCGCCGGCCCCGGCGCCAGTGGCGCGATCGCGATTCGGTCATGTGTCCCCGGTACTACAGGGCTATGACAGCCGGGTGACAGGCGTGCCGCGCACTACCTCCGGGTCAGGAGCGATTCGAGATCAAGCGCTTCGACCGGGGAACGGATCTCCGCGCCCTGCACGGTGGCATGGTCCGACCAGTGCAGCAGGCCGAGGTTGCCGGCGCGGTCTTCCACCAGGGCCGTGCAGTGCTCCACCCAGTCGCCGTCGTTGCAGTAGAGGATGCCACCGAAGGACTCGACGTTCGGCTTGTGGATATGGCCGCAGATACAGCCGTCGAAGCCGCCCCGGCGCGCGGCAGTGGCGGCGGCGTGTTCGAAGCGGCGGATGTATTCCCGCGCCGCCCCGCTGACGCGCGTCTTGAGCCAGGCGGACAGAGACCAGTACGGGTGCCCGAGGCGGCGACGAATGGTGTTGAGATAGCGGCTGCCGCGCAGCAACAGGTTGTAGCCGAAGTCGCCCAGGGCGTGCACCAGCCGGCTGTGGCGCACGACGCCATCGAACTCGTCGCCGTGGGTCACGCGAAAGCGCCGGCCGTCAGCGGTCCAGTGCACCAATTCGTGTTCGATGCGAACACCGCGAATCTCCGAGCCAACGAAGCCGCGAACCAGCTCGTCGTGGTTGCCGGGGATATAGATGACCTCGACCCCGTGCAGTGCGAGCGACAGGACCTGCTCGACGACCGCAGCCTGGGTCGCGTTCCAGAAGATGCGTCGGCGCATGGCCCAGATATCGAATACGTCGCCGACCAGGACCAGGCGGTCGCAGTTGACGCGACGCAGCAGGTCGAGCAGGTAGTCCGCGCGGCATTCCCGGGTTCCCAGATGCAGATCGGACAGGAACAGGGTGCGGCAATCCAGGGTGGCCATCGAGAAGCTCCAGCTCGTGGTTTTCCCGAGGGTCGTGCATCCGCGTGACGCGGCCGTGGCGTCGTGGTGACGATTGCGTGATGCCGGTGTTGTCCGCCTACGGCCAGAGGATCAGCAGCCAGACGAGGGCCGCGTTGGCAAAGCCCAGCAGGACCGCGGCCGATCCCATGTCCTTGGCGCGTGCGGCCAGCTTGTGGCGTTCCGGCCCGAACCGGTCCACGGTGGCCTCGATGCCGGAGTTGAGGACCTCGATGATCAGGATCAGGAACAGGCTCCCGAGCAGCAGCGCGCGCTCCACCCCCGTGTCGCCGACGACCAGTGACAACGGCGCCAGGATGACCACCAGGATTACTTCCTGGCGAAAGGCCTCCTCGTGGCGAAAGGTGGCGCGCAGGCCCCGCCAGGAGTACAAGAAGGCCCGCAGGATGCGGGTAATGCCCGAGGCGCCGCCGTTGGCCATGGTCGGGTTCCCGAAGTCGTCGGACAAGGGGTTCAGTGGGGCCGGTCGGTCGCGGCCTGCGGAGTGCCCATCGCATCGGGTCCTCCCGCAAGGTCCTGATACAGGGCGACCAGCTGCTCGGCCATGCAGCGCTCGCTCCATTGCGTCACCCACTGCGCATGCGCGGCACGCATCGCGCGTTGCAGGTCGGGGTCGTCCAGTACCCGGGCCACCCGTTCGGCGAATTCGGCGGGATCCTCGGGGGCGATCTCCGCGCCGGATGCGTCGGTCAGGATGTCGAGGGTGCCCAACCGCGCGGTGGACACGACCGGCAGTCCGCTGGCCATGGCCTCCAGCAGCACCAGCCCCTGGGTCTCGGTGGCGGAGGCAAACACGAACGCGTTCCCGGCGC
This sequence comes from Thioalkalivibrio sp., assembly GCF_041685615.1. GTDB lineage: Bacteria > Pseudomonadota > Gammaproteobacteria > Ectothiorhodospirales > Ectothiorhodospiraceae > Thioalkalivibrio. Next base: position 23,194 of record NZ_JAWLFK010000010.1, on the reverse strand, counting down.
GGTAGCAGTCGACCAGCGTGGTGGCGCGATCCAGGTATCCGCACCAGTGCAGGTTGTCCTCAAGGCCCATTTCCGCAGCTTGGCGTTGCAGCGTGTCCTTGGCCGGCCCCTCGCCCGCGATCAGCAGCAGGATGTCGGGACGCCGTTCCCGCAGGTGCTGCAGCATTTCCAGCAGGAAGCCGATATTTTTTTCGTGAGCGATCCGCGAGACATGCACCAGTATCTCGCGACGGTGGTCGATATCGCGTTCGGCCCGGAACCGATGGCCGTCGCCCCCGGACCAGGCCGTGGGGTCGATGCCGGTGGGCAGGCGGACGATCGGCGTTTCGATGCCGTAGTCCAGCAGGGCCTGGCACAACGCGGTGGAGGGAGCGATCACCCGGTCGACCGCATTGCATTGAACACGCGAGATGCGCCGTGCGAAGGCCCGGAGCCAGTGGGCCGGCAGCCACGGCAGGTAGTGCTGCAGGTACTCCTCGAAGAAGGTGTGATAGGTCTCCACCACCGGTACGTTCCAGCTTTGTGCGAGCTTAAGCCCGGCGTAGTGGGCCACGAACGGGGTGTGGATGTGGATCAGGTCGGTCCGCTCGACGCCAGCGTCGCGCAGGTACTGGCGAATGAGGCGCGGCTTCAGGAGGCGATCCTCCGGATCCACGATCAGGTAGCGTGACGGGATCCGGATCAGGGCGGGATCCTTCGGGTCGGGGCCGGGGTGTGCGTCCAGCCCCGGGTAGGCCGGGACCACCAGTGTCACACGGTGGCCAAGCTGCCGGAGTTGCGCGCGGAAACTGGCCAGCGAGGTGGAGACCCCGTTGATTCGGGGGAAGTACACGTCGCTCAGCATCAGAATGTGCACAGCGGCACCTGTCTCGGGGCTCGAGTCCCGGAGTCTCGGCAACATGCGTGACCGCGTGATGACGCCTTCAAGAAGGAAATGTTGCGGGAGGAGACGCCATGATCGGGGCGATTGCCGGAGACATGATCGGGTCCAGGTTCGAGGCGCGGCCGGTGAAGTCGACCGACTTCCCGCTGTTCGCGCCGGGCAGCCGGTTCACGGACGACAGTGTGCTGACGGTCGCGGTGGCGCGGGCCATCCTGGAAGATGGTGATTACCTCCACCACGTGCATGCGCTGGGACGGCGCTACCCGGATGCGGACTACGGCGCGCGTTTTGTCGGCTGGCTGCAGGAGAGCGAGCCCCGGCCCTACGGTTCCTGGGGCAATGGCGCGGCGATGCGGGTGAGCCCGGTCGGGTTCGCGTTTTCCGATGTCGATCGGGTGCTGGCCGAGGCGGCACGTTCGGCCGCGATCTCGCATGACCACCCGGAGGGGCTCAAGGGGGCGCAGGCCGTCGCCCTAGGGAAACACTGATCAATGTACGCAGTCGCGTTGGCACCCCAGGTTTTCCGAGGCAAGGCGCGTCGTGCAGCGGGTAGTGGTTCTACCCGCAAGCGGCGCAACGCAGGATCGGGGAACCTGGGGTGCCAACCCTTGAGGGGCTCGGCCGCCCGTTGTTGATCAAAAACGGGCGCGCGCACGGCGTGGCGGCTCCCTTGTGCAGAATGACTGCACGGCAGTCACCGCGCCTTGTTCGCACGCAAAAGCGACTCGAGCGCGCGTGCGTACATTGATCAGTGTTTCCCTAGCGGTGTTCCTCGCGAGGAACACGGGCAACCGGGCGGTGATCCGGCGGGAGATCACCCGCCGCTTCGGCTACAACCTCGACCGACGGCTGGCGGACATCCGGCCGGATTACGCCTTCGACGTCTCCTGCCAGGGATCGGTGCCCG
>NZ_JAWLFK010000010.1:0-21304 GCF_041685615.1 Thioalkalivibrio sp. | reverse complement strand
GGGAGATCACCCGCCGCTTCGGCTACAACCTCGACCGACGGCTGGCGGACATCCGGCCGGATTACGCCTTCGACGTCTCCTGCCAGGGATCGGTGCCCGAGGCGATCATGGCCCTTCTCGAGGCCGGTTCCTGGGAGGAAGCGGTGCGCAATGCCGTGTCGCTGGGCGGCGATGCCGATACCCAGGCCTGCATGGCCGGCGGCATCGTCGAGGCGTACTTCGGGGTGCCGGATACCATCCGCGAGCAGGCCGAGGCGCGCCTGCCGCCGAATCTCCTGGAGACTACGCGCGCCTTCGAGCGCCGTTTTCCCGCGTGAACGGCCGGACCGGGGCGCCGGTTCCACAGTGTGCCGTGCCCGCACGTGAATCCGTCCGGCATTCTCGTTAGAGTCCGGGCTTTGTGCCGTCCGGAGCGATCATGAGCGCGAACCCCGATCCCGCCGAGCAGCAGGCCCGCGACGAGGAGCAGGTCCGCCTGGCCAAGGTGCACGCGCGCCTGGAGCGCAACCTGAGCGCCATCGAGGCGCGGCTGCAGGACTACGCGGGCGAGATCCGCGAGCAGAAGCGCTATCTGTGGGATGCGCGCGACGAGATGGACCACATCGAGAAGATTGCGCAGCGCGAGTCCATCGACCAGTCCGAGCGCAGTGCCGGCAACCTCGCCGAGCGGCGCCGGCAGCTGCGGAAGCTGCAGCGTTCGCCGTACTTCGGGCGCTTCGACTTCGCCCGTGACGGCGCGGGGGAGGCCGAGCCGGTGTACATCGGCGTGCACCATTTCTTCGACGATACTGCCCGCGAGAACGTGATCCACGACTGGCGCGCGCCCATTGCCAGCCTGTTCTACGACTACGAGACCGGTCCGGTACGCTTCGAGGCGCCGGAGGGCACGGTGGACGGCCATGTGCACCTGAAGCGCCAGTTCCGTATCAGCGGCGAGCGCATCGAGCTGATGATCGACAGTTCGGTGAACGTGGTGGACGACGTGCTGCAGGAGGAGCTTTCGCGCACCTCCGACGAGGGCATGCGCAACATCGTCGCGACCATCCAGCGCGACCAGAACGCCATCATCCGCGACGACGAGGCCCGGGCGCTGATCATCCAGGGCGTGGCCGGTTCCGGGAAGACCTCCATCGCGCTGCACCGTATCGCCTGGCTGCTGTACCGCTACAAGGACACGCTGTCGTCCGAGGACATCCTGATCATCTCGCCCAACCGGGTGTTTGCCGACTACATCGCCAACGTGCTGCCGGAGCTGGGCGAGGAGACCGTGGGCGAAATCGGCATGGAGGAGGTGGCCGACACCCTGCTGGAGGGGCAGTACCGCTTCCAGACCTTCTTCGAGCAGACCGACGCGCTGCTGCACAAGGACGATCCCGAGCTCAAGCGGCGCATGCAGGTGAAGGCCGCACCGGAGTTCCTGCATCGGCTCGACGCCTACGCCGCGCATGTCGAGAAGAGTCGGTTCCAGCCGGAGGATGTCTGGATCGCCCGCCGGCTGATCCCGGCCTTCCTGCTACAGGAGATCTGGGATCGGCACCCTACGCTGCGCGTACCGGAACGCGTCGAACAGCTGCTGCGCGAGGTGGAGCAGAAGGTGGCGATGGAGTATCGCTATGACTTGACCCCGGACAACCGCAAGCAACTCAAGGAGGCCGTGCGCGGGATGATCCGGCAGTCCACGCTGCGTGAGACCTACCGTGCGTTTTTCGACTGGCTGGGCGATCCGGAACTGTTCCGCCAGGCAAAGGGCGGGCGGCTGGAATATGCCGACGTGTTCCCGCTGATCTACCTGAAGATGAAGCTCGAGGGCATCCGCTCGCCGTACCGCAACGTGAAGCACCTGCTGGTCGACGAGATGCAGGACTACACCCCGGTGCAGTACGCGGTGCTGCGGCAGCTGTTCGACTGCCGCAAGACCATCCTCGGGGATGCCAGCCAGTCGGTGAACCCGTACAGCTCCTCGCACGCCGACACGATCCGGGCCGCGCTGCGCCATGCCAAGAAGGTGGAGCTGAACACCAGCTATCGTTCCAGCTACGAGATCATGGCCTTCGCTACGGGGATCGTGCCCAACCCCGATCTGCGCGTCATCGAGCGTCACGGCGAGTCGCCGGCGCTGCGGCGGTACGCGTCGCGCGCGAAGGAGCTGCAGGGCCTGCGCGACGAGGTCACGGCCTTTGTCGAATCCGGTTTTACTACCCTCGGCGTGATCTGCAAGACCCAGAAGCAGGCGGAAAAGGTGTACGAGGCACTGGAAGGTACGCACGAGCGGCTGCAGTTGCTCGACGCCGGCAGCCAGCACTTCGGCGCCGGTGTGATCGTGACCACCGCGCACATGGCCAAGGGCCTGGAGTTCGATTCCGTCCTCGTGCCGGAAGTCTCGGCAAAGCACTACACCACGGAGCTCGACCGCAACCTGCTCTACGTCGCCTGTACCCGCGCGATGCACCGGCTTGTCCTGACCCACACCGGCGCGCCCAGCTCGTGGCTGCCCGGCGCCCCGGACAACGGGGTGGATCGAGCCGCGCCCCGCTGAAGACGCCGGCGCGTCACTCGGCCGCAGGGGTGTCCCGCGGTAGGCTCCGCTGCAGGCCGCGCAGGCGTTCCAGGATGTCGGGGTGGTCGAACTCGCGGGCGCCGATGGCGCGGTAGGCGATGCGGCCCTCGGGGTCGATCACGAAGGTGGTGGGGATGCCGCGGACGGGCCAGGTGTCGATGGCGGTGGCATCGCGGTCCATCAGCAGGGGAAAGTCGACCGGATAATCGGCGGTGAAGAAGAAGATGCGATCGGCGTCTTCGCCGACGTTCACCCCGAGCACGACGAGCCCGTCGGGCCCCAGGACTTCCCGCAGCCGCTGCAGGGAGGGCAACTCCTCCCGGCACGGCGGGCACCAGGTTGCCCAGAAGTTCACGACCACGACCTGGCCGTGATAGTCGTCCAGGGCATGTTCGCGACCGTCCAGATCCTCAAGTTCCAGGGGTGGCGCGTCCGGGCGCGGTTCGATGGCGGTGAGGGTGTCGGCGCCCGCCGCGCCGGTTCCCGTCGAGATGGCCAGCAGAAGAAACCCTGCCGCGATGCGGTACATGGTGATCATTCCCGCTGGTCGTCGGCGCAGCGCAGGCCGGGAAGCCTGGCCTGACGTACTTCCCCGGCCATGCGCCAGCGCAGGGTCAGGTCGAAGGGCGTGTCCGGTGGGTGGTCGAACAGGACCATGCCCATCAGCCAGTCGCCCGGCTCGAAGCGGTGCTCGCCGGGGAAGAGGGCCCAGCGAAAGGCGATACGCGCCGCTTCCGGTAGCTCTTCCTGCGACCCTGTCGCCTGCCAGTCGCGGTCCGGGCGCGGGCGTGACTTGCCCTCCGGCCCGTGGCTGCGCCAGTCGTGCAGATCCACCTCGATGGCGGCGCGCTGGCCGTGATTGCGCAGCACTGCCTGAAAGACGCAGTGGCCTGCGATGCGCTCGGCGTGCTCGGTGCCGAAGCCCCGGGCCTGGAAGAACGCGCGCGTCTGGTCGGGCAGTAGCTGCGCCAGTTCCAGCGAGAGGTCCTCGCCCCGCCACGTCCAGGTGGTCAGATCGCTGGTGGCATCCGTGTGGGCCTCCAGCGCCCCCGTTTCTCCCCTGCTCGCCGCCGGTGGCGTGGCCAGCGCCAGCACGGCCAGGGCAAGGATCGCGATCATCGTGTCACGCAGCGAAGGACCCATCGCACCCGGGATCGCCTACGAGCCACCGAGGACATGATCCAGCAGCGCTTCGAAGGCCGGTTCCGCGCGTTCGGCCGCGCGTTCCAGGCTTGGGTGCGGCTGCAGCGTGGTCATGAACTTGGGGTGCAGCATGGACAGCTTGGTGTCGCCATCCTCCTCGTACAGGCCGATCTGGCCGCAGGGCATCATCGCCCCGACATGCAGTCCGGCATCCAGGATGTCCGGCCCCAGAGGCAGGTAGCAGACTTTCAGGGCGGTGATGTCACCGCCGGCCAGATCGAACTCGGCCAGAAAGATCCAGTCCTCCTCGTTTTCGGTGTATTCGCGAATCGCCGTCGCCAGGTCCTCGCGGGACTGTTCGCCGTCGCGGATGATGAAGTGGTCGTCGGGTTCGGCCGCCACCAGCGGGGCGGTCAGGGTGAGTGCCATGGCCGCGGCCATGGCCAGCGTTGTGATGGAATGTCGGGTGTTCATGGTCGGTTCCTCCTGGGGCATGAGGGTGTTCAGACGCGCACGATCTCGGGTTTCAGCGACCAGGAGATCATCAGCAGCTCCTCCTTCTCGCGCTGCCCGACCCCGTGTTCGTCCAGAGCCTCGACGATGTCGTCGAGTACGGCGACGAATTCCTGCTCGCTGATGTTCATGCCGCGGTGGGTGGTGAGCATGTCGCGACCGCTGTAGGCCTGCGGACCGCCGGTCCCGTTGCAGATGAACTCCGTGACCAGCCGGATCACGTTGTCGCGATCGCTGTCGACGTAGCGGTTGTGGATCGTCGTGTTGTTCTTGTGCTTGTCGAAGATGGTGCCGGCGAGTTCGCGGATGCGTGCCTCGCCGCCGAGGCGTTCGTAGAGGTTGGGGGCGTTCATGATGCGGTCCTCCTATGTGTTCGTTATCGGGTGGCCACGTACCAGTTGTTCTGGGGGTCATGCGCCAGCCGATGGACGCGGATGTCGCGGAAGCCGGCACGTTCCAGGTAGTCGCGCGCCCGGGGTTCGCCCCACATCGCGCCCAGGCCGGGCCCGCCCTGTGCGAGCGATACCGGCATGCAGTGCATGCAGGAGACCGTGTAGAGAAAGGGCCCGAGCGGATGGTCGAGATCGCCCGGGATCTGCCCGGAGCCGCGGATGTCCTGCATGAGGTAGATCCCCTCGGGCATGAGCGCCCGGTGGATGCCCTGTAGCACCGCCAGGGGGTCGGCCTGATCGTGGATGGCGTCGAAAGTGGTGATCAATTCGTATCCCTGCGGCTCGACATGGCGATCCATCCCGGCGGCATCCGCCTCGACGAACTCGACGTTGGTCAGCCCGCCCGCTGCTGCCTCGGCGCGGGCGTGCTCGATGGCCTGTGTCGAGACATCCAGGCCGGTGAACCGGCTGCGCGGATAGAGTGTCGCCAGGCGGTTGATGATGCGGCCGCGTCCGCAGCCGACATCCAGCACCCGGATCCCGCACTCGAGGTGGTCGGTCAGGCCTGGCACCAGGGGCAGGACATCGCTTTCCAGGGAGGAGAGGACGGACTGGCCGCTGTCCTCGGCCATGACCTCGTGGAAGCGTGTGTAGCGTTCGTAGGGGACGCCGGCGCCGGTGCGGAACGCGGCGACGATCCGGTCCTCGACGGCGCCCAAGACAGCGATGTACTGGGCGAACACGGCCAGGTTGTCGGCCGCCGCCGCGCGGGTCAGACAGGCGGCGTGCGCGGGCGGCAGGGTAAAGCGCGGCCCCTCCGGTTCCACGGTGACGATGCCGGCCGTGGCCATGGCGCCGAGCCATTCGCGCACATAGCGCTCGGCCAGGTCGGTGGCTTGCGCAATTTCGTGGGAGGTGGACGCTGGCCGCCCGCGCATGCCGTCGAACAGCCCGGTGCGGTGCCCGACCGAGAGCATCAGGCACAGGGCGCCGTGGTTGAGAACATCGGCCAGGTGATCGGCGAAGGCCTCTGCGCCCTTTGCGGCGGGATGGGTTTCAGGGACAGACGACATGCGGGTGACCTCCGCGATGGCGCCGAGGTGTCGGCTTTCATTTCGAGCCTAGGCCTCGCCGCGGGCCCTTGCGGTCACAGGCTTGCGCCGGATGGTCGATTCTTGCGGCGTTGTGTCAGGGGGTTGGCGCGTCGTCCGCTCGCGGGCCCGGGTGGTCCTGGTGCTGGCGGCGGAAGGCCCCGGGCGCCATGCCGAAGGCCTGGCGGAAATGGCGGGCCAGTTGCTGTGGGGTGTAGCCCGTGGCGGCGGCGATTTCGCTAATGCTGCATGAGGACGTGGTCAGCCATTCGCGGGCGCGCTCCAGGCGCAGGCGAGTCAGGTAGCGGTGGGGCGGCTGGCCGTGGGTATCGCGGAAGGCGCGCGCGAAGTGCCAGGGCGAGAGGTCGCACAGGGCGGCGAGTTCGGCGAGGCGGACGGGCTGGTCGAGGTGGGCCTGCATGTAGTCGATGACTTGCGCCGAGCGATGCGGTGCCAGGCCGCCCCGGAAGCGATCGGTCAGTGTGGCCTGGCTGGCGAGCCGGGCCATGCGTACGACCAGGGCGGCCATCATGCTGTCCACGAACAGGCGCGCGGCGGGGTCGTCGCGGCCCATCTCCAGCCATAGAAGCTCCAGGCCCTGGGCAATCAGCGGGTCGCTGTGGTGGCACATGTGGATGGGGCCGAAGTCCAGCGGATCGTCCGTAGGACGGTCCAGGCAGCTCCGGGCCAGGTGTGCGGGGATGCCGACGAAACGCAGCCGGGCCGGATGGCTCACGCGGCACCAGGTCGCGGTTCCCGGGGCGATGGCCACGAAATCCCGTGTGCGAGTGTGTCCGGAGAAGCGCCCGGCACCGAGGTCGCAGACGTAGCGAAACGGCCCACCGGCCGACTGGCTCAGGATCAGGTCGTCGGACGCGGGCGTGGCGAATTCGCCCGGCGGCTGGCTGGCCTCCAGCATCGAAACCGCTCGGGTTGCGTCCGCGCGTGTCTCGCGCAGGCGCGGTACGTTTCGCCCGCGGGTGTACAGCTCCACCATGTTCGACCATGTCTGCGGCATTTTCTCACCCCGCATGTCCTGTATAGGCCATGCCGGTGCCACCTGCCAGATTCACCGGTCGACGCGGACCTCCTGTGCCCAGCCGTCCACCCCGCGATTGGCGCAGAACGCCTGTACGTGGCCGTCGGCGTAGCGGATCTCGACATTGAAGCCGGCGCCCGGCACGTGGTTCAGCGCTACGCGTCGGCGTTCACCGGGGCCGATCTCGCCCTCGCGGATGCTGGATTCCGACAGGTCATGTCCGAAATCGAAGTGCACGGCACGGATGGCCACATCGCTGTCATTGTGCAGCGTGACCATCAAGGCGCCTTCGGCCGGGGGAGGCTCCACGCCCCAGTGCACCGCCCCCGCCCCCAGCATGAGTCCGAGGATGAACAGCCACGTGGCCGGCGCACGCAGGGCGTCCACCACGATCTCGTCCCAGCTGCGGCGCTGCGGCTCCGGTTCCACTTGGACCTCGATGGCATAAGTATTAGGAAAAGCTAATAGATAGGCGGTATCCGGGCAAGCCCGCGAATGATTCCGGGGTCTCCTCCTGCGTGCGGCCTGGGACGCCGGTCACCAGTGCCGGAACCCGGTGCATGTGACCCGGGAGGCGCATTCGGGTATGTTCGCCGGGTTTTGATTCGAGCAGGACGGCACGCCCTTGGGAACCGACGAACGCAATCTGCAGGGACTGGTCGCGCAGCTGGCGGAGCGCCTGGCGGGGGCGGGCCTGCACGGGCGCATCGGTCTGGAAAAGGAAACCCTGCGCGTGGGGCCTGAAGGTTCCCCCGCCCTGACGCTGCACCCCGCGGCCCTCGGCTCGGCGCTGACTCACCCCTACATCACCACGGATTACTCCGAGGCGTTGCTGGAACTGGTGACCCCGCCGTTCGAGGACGTGCGCGAGACCCTTGGTTTTCTGCACGACCTGCAGGCCTTTGCCGCCGCCAATGTGGGCGACGAGACCCTGTGGTCCACCTCCATGCCCTGCGTGACCGCGGACGACAAGGCAATCCCGGTCGCGCAGTACGGTACCTCCAACGCCGGGCGCATGAAGACCGTCTACCGCATCGGACTGGGCCATCGCTACGGGCGCAAGATGCAGGTGATCGCCGGGGTGCACTTCAACTATTCCCCGCGCCCGGAGTTCTGGCCGGCCCTGGCCCATGTGTCGGGCGAGACGGACGGTCGCGCCTTTCGCGACGAGCGGATGATGGGGATGATCCGCAACCTGCTGCGCTTTGGCTGGCTGGTGCCGTATCTGTTCGGGGCCTCGCCGGCGGTGTGCAACTCGTTTCTCGAGGGCCACGGCGCGGTGCTTGAGGACTTCGATGACGACACGTCCTATCTGCCGCATGCCACCAGCCTGCGCATGGGCGATATCGGCTATACCAACCGCAAGGAGGCGGATACCGGCATCAAGGCGGATTACAACTCGCTGGCCGGCTATGTCGATTCGCTACGCTGCGCGATCAACACGCCCAGCCCGGAGTGGGAACGCATCGGGGTGAAGGTGGACGGCGAATACCGCCAGTTGAACGCCAACATCCTCCAGATCGAGAACGAGTACTACTCCACCGTGCGGCCCAAGCAGCCGCTGGAGCGCTTCGAGAAGCCGACCGATGCCCTGGAGGCGCGCGGCATCGAATATGTCGAGCTGCGCTCGGTGGACATCAACGCCCAGCATCCGCTGGGGGTGGACGAGACCCAGCTGCGCTTTCTCGAGGTGTTCGCGTTGACCTGCCTGCTGCAACCCAGCCCCCTGCTGGGCGACGGCGAACTGGACGCCATCGACCGCAACCTGCTGGATGTCGCGCATTACGGGCGGCGCCCGGGCCTCGAGCTGCGCCGGGAGGGCGAGGGTGTTGCGCTACAGGACTGGGCCCGGGAACTGCTGGCGCTGATGCGTCCGGTGGCCGCGATCCTCGACCAGGAGCTTCCGGGCGACCCCTATCGGCGCGCACTGAGCGAACAGTGGGGCAAGGTCGAGCAGGCGGACCTGACGCCTTCGGCGCGCATGCTGGAAGACATGATGGCGCGCGAGGAGGGCTTCTACCGCTATGCGCGCCGACTGTCGGCCCAGCATCGCGAGGCCTTCCGCTTCAACGGGCCGCTGCCGCGCGCGGAGACCCTGGAGGCGCTGGCGCGCGAGAGCCTCTCCGGGCAGGCGGACATCGAGGCCGCCGACACCCTCGATTTCGATGCCTTCCTCGCGCGCTATTTCGACGGCACCCTGCGCACGGGTTGAGCACCGCTTTATTATTCGGTTTTATCGAATAGTGGAGCCCATTTAACGCGCTTTTTGTTCGATAAGTTCGATGGGACCATGGCCTCTGCGAGTTGACCCGCTCGCTGCCCCGCCAAGTGGCGCTGTACCCGGAGGTATCCATGAGTCTTCTGATCAACGGCGAGCTGCGCGAGGGCTGGCTGGACGAGGAATCCGACGCGAACGGCGAGTTCATCCGCCAGGACCAGCAGTACCGCAACTTCGTGACCCCCGATGGCACGGCGGGCCCGCTGGGCGAGGGTGGCTATCCGGCCGAATCCGGGCGCTACCACCTGTACGTCTCCTATGCCTGCCCGTGGGCGCACCGTGCGCTCATCCTGCGCCGGCTGAAGGGGCTGGAGCCACACATTGGGCTATCGGTGGTGCATCACTACATGGGCGATGCCGGCTGGTCGTTCGATGCTTGCGACGGTTGCACCGGCGATCGCCTGCACGGTTCGCGTCACATGCACGAGCTCTATACGCGCACCGACCCGAAGTACACCGGTATCATCACGGTTCCGGTGCTGTTCGACACCCGGACCGACCGGATCGTGAACAACGAGTCGGAAGACCTGGTGCGCATGTTCAACAACGCGTTCGATCACATCACCGACAACACCCTGGACTTCTACCCCGAGGACCAGCGCGGGGAGATCCATGCGGTCAATGAGCGGGTTTACGAGAACGTGAACAACGGCGTCTACCGCGCGGGCTTTGCGACCACGCAACAGGCCTACGACGCAGCCTGGGATCGCCTGTTCGAGACGCTCGACTGGCTGGAGGAGCGCCTGGCGCATCAACCGTTCCTGGTCGGTGACCGCCTCACCGAGGCCGACTGGCGCCTGTTCACCACGCTGCTGCGCTTCGACCCGGTCTACTACAGCCATTTCAAGTGCAACCGCCAGCGGATCATCGACTTCCCGGCGCTTTCGGCCTACCTGCGCATGCTCTACCAGCGTCCGGGCGTGGCCGAAACCGTGCGTGTGGACCACATCAAGGCGCACTACTACGGCAGCCATCCGATGCTGAATCCCAGCGGTATCGTGCCAAAGGGCCCGGTGACCGACTACACCCGGCCACACGGCCGCCCCCTGGGCGACCTGCCGACGGCGCTGCGGAACGTCGACGAAACGTGACGGTCGTTACACTGTTGGAACGTCCAACCGTGGCCCGGCGAGGGAGACACCGTTTCAGTGTCTCCCTCGCCGGGCCACATCCGTGTCGGGGGAGAGGCAAGTGAAGGCGATTGGTGGATTCCTGGGGCTGGTCCTGGTGGTGGCCGTAGCCGCTGCTGCCTGGTACGCGTTCGGCCCGGAAGAAGAGAATGGCGACGACGGGCCCATGACCGCGGATGAACGCGACGAACGCACGCCGGTACGCGTCAGCGAGATCGCCCCGCGCACCTTCGAAACCATCGTCGAGTCCCTGGGTACGGTGGAGGCCAACGAGTCGGTGATGGTGACCGCGAGCGTGACCGAACGCGTGGTCGAGGTCCTGTTCGACGACGGCGATTCGGTCGAGGCGGGAGATGTACTGGTCCGTCTGGATGCCGACGAGGAGCGCGCCGCCCTGCGCGAGATCCGCGTGCAGGTGGACGAAGCGCGGCGCGAGCTGGAACGCGTGCGCGACCGGGTGGCCGACGGCGTGGTCACGCAGCAGCAGGTGGATCAGCAGCGTTCACGGCTGAACGAGGCCGAGGCCCGGCAGGCGGCAGCCGAGGCCCGAGTGGCCAACCGGGTGATCCGGGCGCCCTTCTCCGGCCGTCTGGGTTTGCGACAGGTCAGCCCCGGCTCAATGGTCAGCCCGGGGACCGCGATCGTCGAGCTGGACGACGTGTCGGTGGTGAAGGTCGACTTCGCTGTGCCCGAACGCCACACCGCGGCCATCCATCTCGGTCTGGGTGTGCAGGGGCACAGCACGAACGGCGAGTTCGAGGGGCAGGTCGCGGCCGTCAGCAACCGTTTGGAGGTCTCCACCCGCACCCTCACCGTGCGTGCCCTGGTCGAGAATCCCGATCTGCTGCTGCGTCCCGGCATGCTGGTCAACGTCCGCCTGCCGCTGGACCCGGTGGAGCGTCCGGCCGTCCCGGAGGGTGCCATCCAGCAGGTGGCCGACCAGCACTTCGCATTCCGGCTGCGCGATGACGGTACGGTGGAACGCCAGCGTCTCCGTATCGGTCGCCGCGACCCGGGTTATGCCGAGGTGCTGGATGGTCTGGAGCCGGGGGATACGGTGGTCTCCGAGGGAGTCTCGCGGGTGCGCGATGGTCGCGAGGTACGTGTACTCCCGCCGCGCGCCCGGGAATCCGATAGCGGCGAGGCCGGGGACGGGGCATGATCATCTCCGATGTCGCCAATCGCCGGCCGGTACTGGCGATTGTCTTCAACCTGTTGCTCATCACCTTCGGGCTGATCGCCTACGACAACCTGCCCCTGCGCGAGTACCCGGACGTGGATCCGCCGGTAGTCACCGTGGACACCATCTATCCCGGGGCCAGCGGCGAGATCATTGAGCGCGAGGTGACCCAGCGGATCGAGGACCGCATCGCCGGGGTCGAGGGGATTCGATTCATCCAGTCCTCCAGCGAGGATGGGCGGTCGCGCATCACGATCGAATTCAACCTCAGCCGCGACATCGACGCCGCAGCGAACGATGTGCGCGAGGCGGTCAGCCGCGTGCTGGACGATCTCCCCGAAGAGGTTGACCCGCCCGAGGTGACCAAGGCGGATGCCGATGCCAGCCCGATCCTGTGGTTGAACCTCTCCAGCACCACCATGGATGCGCTGGAGCTGGCGGACTACGCCGAGCGCAATCTGATTGACCGGCTCTCGGTGGTGGACGGCGTGGGGCTGGTGCGCCGGGGCGGCGCCCGCAGCTATGCGATGCGCGTCTGGGTTGACCGCGAGGCGCTGGCTGCGCGCGAGCTGACCGTCACCGACATCGTCGATGCCCTGCAGCAGGAGAACGTCGAACTGCCCGCCGGACGCCTGGATTCCCAGGAGCGTGAATTCACCGTGCGCGTGGAGCGCCAATACCGCACACCCGAGGATTTCGCAGGTCTGGTACTCAAGCGTGGCGAGGACGGGCAACTGGTACGTCTGGGCGACGTCGCCAAGGTGAATATCGGCGCGGATACCGAGCGCAGCGAGTTCCGAGGCAACGGCGAGGACATGATCGGGCTGGGGATTATCCGCCAGTCCAACGCCAACGTGCTGGAGGTGGCCAATGGCGTGAAGGCCATGGCCGCCAGCCTGCAGGACACCCTGCCGGAGGGCACCTCGCTGGTGACGACCTACGACGAGTCGGTCTTCATCGAGGGTGCGATCCGGGAGGTCTACATCACCCTGGCGGTGGCCACCGCCGCCGTGGTGTTCGTGATCTACCTGTTCCTGGGCAGCTGGCGGGCCACGCTGATCCCGGCGGTGACCGTGCCGGTGGCGATCACCGCTGCCTTCACCGGCATCAGCTTGTTCGGATTCTCGGTCAACCTGCTGACCCTGCTGGCGCTGGTGCTGGCAGTCGGACTGGTCGTGGACGACGCGATCGTGATGCTGGAGAACATCCACCGGCGTATCGAACGGGGGGAGCCGGGGATGCTCGCGGCCTATCGAGGTGCGGGCCAGGTCGGGTTCGCGATTGTCGCGACCACCTCGGTGCTGATCGCGGTGTTCGTCCCCCTGGCATTCCTCGACGGCACGGTCGGCCAGCTGTTCACCGAGTTCGCCATCGCCATGGCCATTGCGGTCTTCTTCTCCAGCATCGTGGCGCTGACCCTCGCGCCGGTCCTGTCCGGGCGCCTGATGCACAAGGGCGACGATGAAACCGGTGCGGCCCGCTATATCGGTCGCGGCTTTGCCGCGCTCGAGGCCGGCTATGGCCGGATACTCGCCACCGGGCTCAAGGGCTCGTGGCTGGTGGTGCCCATCCTCGCGGCTGTGCTGGGGGGTGCCTGGTACCTGTTCTCCGAATTGCCCGAGGAATTCGCGCCGCAGGAGGATCGCGGGTCCTTCTTCGTTCTGGTGGACGGTCCCGAGGGCGCCAACTTCGACTACATGAGCCGCCAGATGGCCGAGGTCGAGGCGCGCATCCAGCCGCTGATCGAGGACGGTCCGATCCGCCGGGCACTGGTGCGCACGCCGCGCGGCTTTGGCGGTTCCGAGCTCGTGAACAACGGCTTCGTGATCGCGATCCTGGAGCACTGGGACGACCGGGACGTGTCGGGACAGGAGGTGATCGACGAGATCCGTGGCATGATCAACGAGATGCCCGGCGTGGAGGCGCGCGTGGTCATGCGCCAGGGGCTCTCGAGCGGTCGTGTCGGACCGCCCGTGCAGTTCGTGATCTCCGGGCCGGACTATGACCAGCTCGAGGAATGGGGCGAGACCATGCGCGAGGCCGCCGAGGACATTGACGGCCTGACCCGGGTGGACCTGGACTACGAGCCCACCCAGCCCCAGCTCAATGTGCGCCTGGATCGGGACCGAGCCGGGGATCTGGGCGTTTCCATGCGCGATGTCGGTCGCACGCTGGATATCGTGCTCGGGGGGCGCGACGTGACCACCTTCGTCGATCGTGGCGAGGAGTATGACGTGATCATCGAGGGGCTGGCCGACCAGCGCCGGACGCCCGACGATATCGACAATCTCTACGTGCGTTCCAGCTCAGGTTCCATGGTCCCGTTGTCCAGCCTGGTGACCTACGAGGAACAGGCCGGTCCCTCCTCGCTCGAGCGGTACAATCGCTCGCGCGCCGTGACGCTGACTGCGGGGCTGCGCGACGGCATGACGCTGGGCGAAGCCCTGGATGCGCTGGATGCGAAGGCGGCCGAGCTGCTGCCAGCCGAGGCGGGGATCGACTACAGGGGCGAGTCGCTGGATCTGCGTGCGGGTTCCGAGTCGATCCTGTTCGTGTTCGCGCTGGCCCTGCTGGTGGTGTTCCTGGTGCTCGCGGCACAGTTCGAGAGCTTCGTGCATCCGTTCGTGATCATGCTGACCGTCCCACTGGCAGTGGTCGGGGCCCTGATCGGGCTGACGCTCACCGGGCAGACGCTGAACATCTACAGCCAGATCGGCATGGTCATGCTGATCGGACTGGCGGCGAAGAACGGTATCCTGATCGTGGAATTTGCCAATCAGCTGCGTGATCGCGGTCGCGACTTCGATACCGCCATCATCGAGGCCTCGCGCATGCGTCTGCGTCCGGTGCTGATGACGGCTCTTACCACCGTTGCCGGTTCGATTCCGCTGATTCTGGCCTCGGGTCCGGGGCAGGAGACGCGCTTCGTGATCGGGGTCGCGGTGTTTTCCGGCGTTCTGTTCGCCACCTTGTTTACATTGTTCGTGATCCCGGCAGCCTATCGTCTGGTGGCGCGTGGGACGACGTCGCCATTGGCGACCACGCGCCGCCTCCACGACCTGGACACCGAGATCGACGACATCGATGGCGAGCGCCGGGGCGCCCGCGCCGCTACCGCCCCGCGCGCCGAGCCCTGATCGCTCAGGGTTTCGGAAGCCAGTCGCTGCATCCGGCCGGCTGCCTTGCTGTGGCTGGTCCTGGTTCGCCGTTCGGTGTTTACGTGCCTTCGTCGAGCTGTGTGCGGACCGGAGGCACTGTAAACACCGGTTGATGAGGCAGGAGTGCCGGTCCTGCGACGGGAGCTGCAGGGACCGCTCCGTCAGGCGCGTGCCGGGGCGCGGGCGTCGTCGCGCCAGAGCCAGAGAACGGCGACGGTCAGCACCGCGATCACCGGCAGCATCGCAAGGTTCAGCCCATCCCATCCCAGCGGCCGCAGCAACGCACCGGCCAGCAACGCACCGGCGGTGACCAGGGCGAACACCGCCAGGTCGTTCACGCCCTGAACCTTCCCCTTTTCGCCGGCCGTGTGGGTCGTGGTGAGCAGGGTACTGCCGCCGATGAACAGGAAGTTCCAGCCCACCCCCAGGAGGAACAGCGCCAGCCAGAAGTGCCCCAGGGTGTCACCATGCGCGGCGGTGGCCACGCTGCACAGCACCAGCGCGTTGCCCATCGCCAGCACCCGCGTGAGCCCGAGGCGCGTGATCAGGTGCCCTGTCACGAAGGAGGGGGCGAACATCCCGAGCACGTGCCACTGCATTACCAGGGCAACCTGGCCCATGTCGAAGCCGGCCTGGCGCATGGCCAGCGGGGTCGCGGTCATCAGCAGGATCATCACCGCGTAGCCCAGGGCGGCCGTTGTCAACGCAACGACGAACCGGCCCTGCGGCATGATTTCGCGCAGGGGACGGGATGCGGCACGTTCCGCTGCCGGCGGTGTTGGCACGCGCAGCCAGGCCAGCAGCAGCATGGCCAGCAGGGCCAGTGCCCCGAGCAGCAGGTAGGGGCCGGCCTCGGGCGTGTCGGGTAGCAGCGCCTGGGCGTGATGGGCGTTCCACGGGCCGAGGAAGGCCGCGGCCACGCCCCCGGCCATGACCAGGGAGATGGCGCGCGGGCGAAAGGCGTCGCTGGCGACATCTGCCGCGGCGAAACGGTAGTACATGGCGAAAGCCTGGTAGGCGCCCAGCAGGAGGTTGCCGAGCACGAATACCCAGAACGCTTCGGCAAACACACCGGCGGCGGCAATGGTGGCCCCGCCGAAGCCCCCGATCGCGGCCCCCAGGAGAAAGCCCGTGCGCCGTCCGAAGCGCTTCATGAACAGCGAGGCCGGCAGGGTGGTCACCAGGGTTCCGATCATCATCGCGGCCACCGGCAGGGTGGCCAGCGAGGGATCGCTCGCCAGGCGGTCCCCGACCACGCCGCTCAAGGTCATCACGGTGACCGCGGCGATCAGGAAGAGGGCTTGCCCGAGGGCGAGGATCAGGACGTTCGCGCGCTCGCGCGGGGTGGTCTGGCCGGACATGGGGATTCCCTTCAAGGCTAGACCGGGCCATCTTGGCCCGGGCGGGGCGGCCGTGTCAGTCGCGTGGATGAAAGTCGAGGACCGCGGAATTGATGCAATAGCGCAGGCCGCTGGGTGCCGGTCCGTCGGGAAAGACGTGCCCCAGGTGCGAGTCGCAGCGTGCGCAGCGCACCTCGGTGCGCTCCATGCCCAGCGAACGGTCGCGGTGTTCGTCCACGGCCTCCTCGCTCGCGGGGGCGGTGTAGCTGGGCCATCCACTGCCGGAGTCGAACTTGGCCGCCGCGTCGAACAGCGGTGCGCCGCAGGCGACGCAGTGATAGGTGCCGTCGGCCTTGTGATCGTTGTAGACGCCGGTGAACGGCCGCTCGGTACCGCCTTCGCGGGCGATGCGGTACTGTTCCGGCGTGAGGCGTTCGCGCAGTTCGGCGTCCGTCGGGCGATCGGTTTGACTCATGCAACCTCCGGGTCGATAGGATTGTCTTTCAACACGTGATGGTCATGGTGATACGACCCGCAGGAGGCTACGGGGTTCGCGCCGTCCGACCGCTGACAAGACCGCTGGAGGTGGTCGTGGGTTGCCCCGATTGCGAACGTATTGATCTGCTGCCGGCGGCGTCCGGCACTCTCTATCTGGCGCCGGTTCTGGCGCACACCCGCGCGGCCCTGCGTCAGCGCATGGTAGACGAACGGCTGCCCTGTGCCGAGCCGACCTCCGGCATCCTGGCCCTGCCGGTCAAGGGTGCCGGCGGGCTGGGCGAGATGCTGGTGCGACTGGAGCAGGCCCTGAGCAGTTCGGAGCAGGCCGGCTGTCGTGCCACCTTCGTGCCCCAGGGCGAGGATTTCGGCCTGGGGCATCTGCAGGACACCCACCTGCTGTCCACGCTGATTGCCCGGCACAACGCCCGCGATCTCTCGACGATCCTGGCCAACGATGCCCTGGATTTTCACTTCCAGCCGATCGTGTTTGCGGCCGATCCCTCCAAGGTGTTTGCCTACGAGGCCCTGGTGCGGGCGGCCACGCCGGCGGGTGATCCCATCCCGCCACTGGAGCTGTTCAAGACGGCGCGCAACGCCGAGTTGCTGTTTCACCTGGATCGTTCGGCGCGGATCAACGCGATTCGCCGCGCCAGCGAACGCGGGATTGGCAGCCGGCTGTTCATCAACTTCAACCCCACCGCGATCTACGACCCGGCCTTCTGCCTGGAGACCACGGTGCGCGAGATCATGTCGCGTCCGGCGGATCGCGTCGGCCCCAGCGGCTTCGTGTTCGAGGTGATCGAGAGCGACCAGGTCACGGATATCGAGCACCTGTCGCGGATTGTGGACCGCTACCGGCGTGCCGGATTCCAGGTCGCACTCGACGATCTGGGGGCCGGCTACGCGTCCTTGAACATGCTGTCGCAGCTGCGCCCGGATTTCGTGAAGATCGACCGCGAACTGGTCAGCGGCATCGACGGCGACGCCTATCAGCAGAAGATTCTCGACAAGATCGTCGAGCTGGCCCGCGACCTGGACACCCAGGTGGTGGCCGAGGGGATCGAGACCGTGGACGAGTGGCGCTGGCTGAAGGACCGGGTCGACTACTGCCAGGGCTACCTGTTCGCCCGACCGGCCGCCCAGCCCCCGATGCCCCGGCATCCCGAGGCAGGGTGATCCACGCGCCGTGGATGCCCCCGCGGCGCGTGCACATCGGGTCCGCTTTCCATAGACTCGGGTGTTATGAATCAGCTCCCGCCCGATGCCCGTAACCCGACGCTCGAATCCGCCTACCAGCTGCTGCGCGATGCCGAGGTGCGCTACCGCGGGCACACCGTGGGCACGGTGGCAAGCCTGGACGAACGGGCGCCGGCGGAGAACTATGCCGACTGCTTCATCCGCGACTTTGTGCCCTCGGGGCTGGTCTACCTGCTGAATGACGAGCCCGAGGTGGTGCGCGACTTCCTCGCGCTGATCCTGCAGATCCGCGACACCCAGGAAGAGATCGAGGGCCACCGTCGCCTGCCACGGGTGATGCCGGCGAGCTTCCGCGTGTTCACCGACGAGAACGGCCGCGAGTCGCTGGCCGCGGATTTCGGGGATCGCGCGATCGGGCGCGTGGCGCCGGTGGATTCGATGATGTGGTGGGTGCTGCTGCTGCGCGCCTACCAGAACCGCACGGGGGACGACGCGTTCATCAAGAGCGCGGACGTGCAGCGCGGCATCCGGTTGATCCTGAGCATTTGCCTGCAGGATCGCTTCGAGGTCTTCCCGACCCTGCTGGTGCCGGACGGCAGCTTCATGATCGACCGGCGCATGGGGGTGTTCGGCCACCCGCTGGAGATCCAGGCCCTGTTCTACGGGATGCTGAAGGCCTCGCTGGCGATGCTCGAGCCCTGTGACAAAGACTCGGAACTGCTGTGCGAGCAGTCCGCGATCCGTACCCGGCAGCTGTCCGATTACATCCGCAACTACTACTGGCTGGACCTCGAGCGATTGAACGACATCCATCGCTACCGCACCGAGCACTTCGGCCACGAGTCCGAGAACGCGCTGAACATCTACCCCGAGAGCATCCCCGACTGGCTGGTGGACTGGATCCCCTCCGAGAGCGGTTACCTGGTCGGCAATCTCGGGCCGGGGCGCATGGACTTTCGCTTCTTCAGCTTCGGCAACCTGCTGGCGGTGCTGTTCGGGCTGGCCGACGAGCACCAGTCGCGCTCGATCATGCAGACCTTCGAGCAGCGCTTCGAGGACCTGATCGGGACCATGCCGGTGAAGATCTGCTACCCGGCCATGGTGGGAGAAGAATGGCGCCTGCTGACCGGCTCCGACCCGAAGAATACCCCGTGGTCGTATCACAATGGTGGTAACTGGCCTGCGCTGCTGTGGGCGTTCACCGGGGCCGCCATGCGCGTCGGGCGGCCGGACCTGGCGCGCAGCGTGCACGCCGTGGCCGCCGAGCGGCTGCACCGCGACCACTGGCCGGAATACTACGATGGTCGCCACGGCCGTCTGGTCGGGCGGCGGGCCAATTATCGCCAGACCTGGTCGGCGACCGCCGTGCTGGTCTCGCAGGGCCTGATCGACAACCCCGAGACCCTCAGCCTGTTCGACAGCCCCGAACCCGAGGTGCCATGAAAAAGACCCAGAGCAAGTCACGCGACGGCGAAGGCCTCTATCTCGTCCTGATCAGCGTCCATGGCCTGATCCGGGGGCGAGAACTGGAACTGGGGCGCGATGCCGACACCGGCGGGCAGACGCTCTACGTGGTCGAACTGGCCCGGGCCCTGGCCCGCCAGCCGCAGGTGGGCCGGGTTGATCTGCTGACCCGGCGCGTGGTCGACAGCAAGGTGGCCGACGACTATGCCGAGCCGGAAGAAGATCTCGGTGAGGGTGCCCATATCGTGCGCTTGGACTGCGGGCCGCGGCGCTATTTGCGCAAGGAAAAGCTCTGGCCCTACCTTGACTGCTTCGCCGACAACGCCCTGGGGCATATTCGCCGCGTGGGCTTGCGCCCGGACGTCATCCACGGGCATTACGCCGATGCCGGGCATGTCGCGGCGCAGCTCTCGAATCTCCTCGGCGCGCCGATGCTGCAGACCGGCCACTCCCTCGGACGGGTCAAGCGCGAACGGCTGCGCGAGAGTGGGATGTCGGATGCCGATATCGAGGCGCGCTACAACATCTCCACCCGGATACACGCCGAGGAGGAGGCCCTGGCGCATGCGCATCGCGTGATCGCCAGCACCCGCCAGGAGATCGGCGAACAGTACGCCACGTACGACAACTACCAGCCGGAGCGCATGGAGGTGATCCCGCCGGGCACCGACCTGGCGCGCTTTCATCCGCCGAAGCGCGGCGATCGCAAGCCGGCGATCTGGCCCGAGATCCGCCGTTTCCTGCGCCACCCCGAGCGCCCCCTGATCATGGCGCTGTCGCGTGCCGACGAGCGCAAGAACATCCGTGCGCTGGTCGAGGCCTACGCCGGGAATGACTGGCTGCGCGAAAACGCCAACCTCCTGATCGTCGCCGGCAATCGCGACAACATCGCCGACCTGGACAAGGGTGCGCGCGATGTCCTGACCGATCTGCTGCTGCGCATCGATCGGCACGACCTCTACGGCCAGGTGGCCTATCCCAAGCACCACGACTCCGAGGACGTGCCCGATCTCTATCGCCTGGTCGCGTCCAGCAGGGGTGTGTTCGTCAATCCGGCGCTGACCGAACCCTTCGGCCTGACCCTGATCGAGGCGGCCGCCAGCGGCGCCCCGATCGTGGCCACCAACGACGGCGGGCCGGAGGAGATCATCTCGCGCTGTCACAACGGCCAACTGGTCGATCCGCTGGATCCGGAGGGCATTGCCGACGCGATCCAGGGCATCCTGGCGGATCGTCCGCGCTGGCAGCGCTACTCGCGCGCCGGGCTCAAGGGCGTGCGGCAACACTATTCCTGGGATGGCCATGCCGAAAAATACGTGAAGCTGGTGAAGTCGTTGACTCGCGAGGTGCGCCAGGCACGCCATCACGAACGCCGGGTCTCCGGCCACCTGGCGCAGATGGACCGCGCCGTGATCACGGACATTGACAACACCCTGCTGGGCGACGACAAGGCCACCCGCGCCTTCGTCGCCTGGCTCAAGCGCAACCGCAAGCGGGTCGCCTTCGGGGTGGCCACCGGACGGCGTATCGACTCCGCCGCGGCGATTCTCGAGGAACACGGCGTACCCGCGCCGGATGTGTGGATCACCTCGGTCGGAAGCGAGATCCACTACGGCACCAAGCAGACCGAGGACCGCGGTTGGGCGCGGCATATCAGCCATCGCTGGGAACCGGACCGGCTGCGCGAATGCCTGGAGCAGGAGACGAACCTGGTCCTGCAGCCGGACGCGGACCAGCGCGCGTTCAAGGTCAGCTTCTTCGTCGAGCCGCCCGGGAGCCTGGACGCGGAGACGGTGGAGACCCGGCTGTACCGCGAGGACCTGCACGCCCGGGTGATCTACTCCCACGACCGCTTCCTGGACCTGCTGCCGGTGCGGGCGTCCAAGGGGCTGGCGGTGCGCTACCTGTCCGACAAGTGGGGCATTCCGCTGGAGCACGTGCTGGTGGCCGGCGACTCCGGCAATGACGACGACATGCTGCGCGGGCGTCTGCTCGGCGTGGTGGTGGGGAACCATCAGCCCGAGCTGGAGAGCCTGCGCGGCTTCCAGCGCATCTTCTTTGCCGGGGCCACCCACGCCCGCGGCATCCTCGAGGGCATCGAGCACTTCGATCTGCTCAACCGCTGCGAAAACCCCAACAACGCCACCGAGCCCGACGAATAGGCTGGTTTTGTTACGGCGATCACGACAAGGAAACAGATCAAGGTCAAGAGCGGTTAACAGGAAGGGTGGAAGATCGGAAGGAAAAATCGGTGTAAAAAAATGGTGGCCGTCTCGGCGCTGCCAATGGCGGTGTACTTGCCCTGTTGTTGCCCTTGAATCTAA
>NZ_JAWLFK010000045.1:0-18383 GCF_041685615.1 Thioalkalivibrio sp. | reverse complement strand
AGGGCCTCGCAGGCCTTGCGTTCCATGTCGCGGTAGCGTGCCAGCACCGTCTCGCCGAATGCGGTGAGGTGTGCGCCGCCGCCACCGGAGCCACCCTTGGCGGTGGCCACCACGGGTTCGCGGAAGCTCTGGTTCATGGTCTCGACCAGGTCCCAGGCCCGGCGGTAGGACATGCCGACGCCGCGTGCGGCGGCGGAGATCGAGCCCTTGTCACGGATCGCCTCCAGCACCATGGCCTTGCCCGGCCCCATGGCGGTGACCTCGCCCAGCAGCACGCGCAGGCGCGGGGCCTGGGGCAGGTCCTTGTGGTGGTTGGAGTGGTGGGTGCTCATGCGTGGGGCGGCCTGGGGTTTATCGGTGATGGTGCCGGGAAGGGTTGGCGATCGCGAATGATAACCCCCGAATTGTACAAGCCCAGCCTCTGGGCGATGGGGGCTGGGCAGGCCCGATCGCCCAGAGGCTGGGCTCCTACAGTGGGGACGGGGAAGGCCGGGACGTGGGCCCCGGCCGGGGGTTCAGGCCTTGCCCTGGAGCTGCGGGATCACGGCCTCGTTCTCCAGCGTGGAGGTGTCGGATGTGATCTCCTCGCCCTTGGCGATGGAGCGCAGCAGGCGGCGCATGATCTTGCCGGAGCGGGTCTTGGGCAGCCCGTCGGCGAAGCGGATGTCGTCCGGCTTGGCGATCGCGCCGATCTGGTCGGCAACCCAGTTACGCAGTTCCTTGACCATCTCCTCGGCCTCCTGGCCGGTCAGGCGGTCGCCCTGCAGGATCACGAACGCGACGATGGCCTCGCCCTTGACGTCGTGCGGGCGGCCGACCACGGCGGCCTCGGCGACCTCCTTGTGCGCTACCAGGGCGGACTCGACCTCCATGGTGCCCAGGCGGTGGCCGGAGACGTTCAACACGTCGTCGATGCGGCCCATGATCCAGAAGTTGCCTTCGGAGTCGCGGCGCGCGGAGTCGCCGGCCAGGTAGTACTTGCCGCCGAACTTCGGCCAGTAGGTGTCCTTGTAGCGCTGGTCATCGCCCCAGATGGTGCGCAGCATGTGCGGCCACGGTTTCTTGATCACCAGGTAGCCGCCCTGGTCGGCACCCAGGCTCTTGCCGTCCTCGTCCACCACGTCCGCGGCGACGCCGGGCAGGGCCTGGGTGCAGGAGCCGGGGACCAGCGTGGTCGCGCCCGGGATCGGGGCGATCATGTTGGCGCCCGTCTCGGTCTGCCACCAGGTGTCGACGATCGGGCAGCGATCCTGGCCGACCGTGGTGTAGTACCACATCCAGGCCTCGGGGTTGATCGGTTCGCCGACCGTGCCCAGCAGGCGCAGCCGGGAGAGGTCGTACTGCTTGGGCAGGTCCGGGCCGGCTTTCATCAGCGCGCGGATGGCGGTGGGTGCGGTGTAGAACACGGTCACACCGTGTTCCTGGCACATCTTCCACCAGCGGCCGGCGTCCGGCACGGTCGGGGTGCCTTCGTAGACCACCTGGGTGGCGCCCACGGCCAGCGGGCCATAGGCGACATAGGTGTGGCCGGTGATCCAGCCGACATCCGCGGTGCACCAGTAGACGTCGTCGCCCTGCAGGTCGAAGACCCACTCGTTGGTGACCATCGCGCCCAGCAGGTAGCCGGCACTGGAGTGCTGGATGCCCTTGGGCTTGCCGGTGGAGCCGGAGGTGTAGAGCAGGAACAGCGGGTGTTCGGATTCCACCCACTCGGGCTCGCAATCGACGGATTCGCCGTCCACGGCGTCGTCCCACCAGATATCGCGTCCGTCGCGCATGGACACGTCGTTGCCGGCCCGCTTGCAGACGACCACCTTCTCGATGTCGCCCGGGTTGGAATCGAGCGCCTTGTCGACGTTGGCCTTGAGCCCCACGACCTTGCCGCCGCGCTCGCCGCCGTCGGCGGTGATCACGACCTTGGCGCCGGAGTCCACGATGCGGTCGCGCAGGGCATCCGCGGAGAAGCCGCCGAACACCACCGAGTGGATCGCGCCGATGCGGGCGCAGGCCTGCATGGCGATCACGGCCTCGGCGTTCATCGGCATGTAGATGATGACGCGGTCGCCCTTCTCCACGCCCATGCCCTTGAGGGCGTTGGCCAGTTTGCCGACCTCGTTGTAGAGATCGCGGTAGGTGAGGTGGCGGGTGTCGCCGTTTTCCGCCTCGAAGACGATCGCGGTCTTGTCGCCGTGGACTTCCAGGTGGCGGTCGATGCAGTTGTAGGAGACGTTCATGCGCCCGTCGGCGAACCACTGGTAACGCGGTGCGTTCGACGCGTCGAGGCCCTGGGTGAACTCGGTCTGCCAGTCGATCTTCTCGCGCGCGAGATCGCACCAGAAGCCCTCGTAGTCGGCCTCGGCCTTCTGATGCAGGGCCTCGAGATCGGCCGGCTTCAGGCGGGCCTTGGCGGTGAACTCCGCCGGCGGCGCAAAGTGGCGTGTCTCGGTGAGGGTGGACTCGATGTTGTCACTCATCAGGGCCTCCAGATCGATTTTGGGCAAGGGGTTCGGGAATGGCCTGCGGCCAGCCCCTTTTGTGGATGCGAGGATAGCATGCGAACCGCCTGTGGGCCGCGTTCACCAGAGCCATGCCGGGCGGAACAGCACCCGCCCCAGCGGCAGTTTTCCGTCCGGCGATTGCCGACTGAGCAGGGCGGCGAACAGCTCGCCCGCGGCGATGGCGTCGAACAGGGCGTCGTGCGCACGGTACGCCGGCAGGTTGTAGCGCGCGCGCAGGGTGTGCAGGCGCAGCCCGTGGGCCGGAATCGGCTGGCCGGCGCGGCGCAGGGCGGTCTCTGCCAGGCGCAGGGTGTCCACGATCGCCAGCGGTGGTCGCACGCCGTAAAGCCGCTGGCAGGCCTGCTCGAGAAAGCCAATCTCCAGGGCCGCGTGGTGCGCGACCATCACGCGGCCGGCGAGCGCCTGGAACAGCGCGTCCAAGGCCTCCTCCAGAGGTACGCCGTCGGCCGCGCGCCGGTCGGTGATGCGGTGGATCACGGCGCTGGCTTCGGGCACTGAACCCTCGGCGCGCACCAGGCGCTGGTCGGCGGTGGCGAGGTCGATCCGGGGGCCGTCCATGGCCACCCAGCCAATGCTGAGGATGCGGTCGTGTTCCGGGACCAGGCCGGTGGTCTCCAGATCCACCGCGAGGAAGTGGCTGGTGGTTACCGGCTGCCCCGCGGGCGGCAGGGGCGTATTCAGGCACGCGCGCAGGGCGCCCGCCGGGGCGTGGCGGGCCGCGCGGCGGCGGGCGCGGCAGAAGCGCCAGTGTCCGGGGGGGCGGCGCCAGTCGGCGTTGTGCAGCGGGCAGACCATCAGCGGGTTGTGAGCGGGCCGTGCGGGCGTGGATGGGTCATCCGTGGATCCGTTCGGCGTCCGCCAGGGCCGTCTTGCGCGCGTCGCTGACCAGGCGGAAGGCGGTCTTCAGGTGGCTGCGCTCGAGCGTGGACAGCCCGGCCGGGTCCAGGGCGTTGTCCGGGGCCTGGCCCCTGCGGATCTGGTTCGACTGATGGCGGACGCGCAGCTCGGCGATGTAGAACCAGGCATCGACCAGGTTGTCGGCGGTCGCCTCGTGGATGACGCCGGCCTGCGTCGCGGCGCGCAGCCGCTCCACCGTGTTGCGCGCCGCGCTGCCGGCGTGCAGGGCGAAGACCCGCGCCATCGCGACGATCGGCAGCAGGCCACGCGTTTTCAGATCCAGGGTGGCGGCGTGCTCGCCGCTGTCCTCGAGTACGAACTGGCGGAAAAACCCGAGCGGTGGGGGCAGGTCGCGTACCTGGTCGGCCAGGGCCGTCAGCAGCGCCTCGTGGCGGGCGCCGGTCTCCAGTGCACGCTGGTGCACGGGCTCGAACAGGCTAGCATCGCCGTGGATTACGCGCATGTCCAGGTAGTGGGTGGCCAGCATGGCGTCGCGCGTGGCGGGATGGTGCAGCACGCGTTCCATCTCGTGGGCCCAGTCGGCCGCCGGGAGGCGCCAGTCCGGGTGGGTGGGGTCGACATCGCCGGGGCAGGCGCGAATGCCGCAGGCGTCGAGGCCGGCCGTCACCCTGCCCGCAAGGGCCTCGAACCAGCCATCGGCGCCCTCCGGGGCGTCGTCGGCGATGATGAGCGCGGCGTCCTGGTCGGTGAACACGGTCTGTTCGTGGCGGCCCTGACTGCCACTGGCCATCCAGGCATAGGCACAGGGTGCCGAGCCCTGGTCCCGCTCGCACAGTTCGATGAGGCGCTGGGTAAGGGTATCGATCACGGTGGTGACGGTCTGCGTGATCTGCAGGGCGTCCGCGCCGGAGTCCAGCAGCTGGGTCTGCAGCCGGGGCAAGGCCTGCATGACGCCCTTGAGACCCTCGAGATCGTTGGCCTGGCGCAGGTCGCGCACAAGGTAGATGGCGCTGGTCCCCTGGTGGCGGATCAGGTCGGTGCTGGAAAGGATGCCGGCCAGGGTCCCGTCGGCCTCGTGGACGACCGGGAGGTGGTGGATATCGTGGCGTGCCATGCAGAGCAAGGCCTCGAAGGCGGGGGTCCCGCCGTGGACGGTGGTCAGCGGGTGGGCCATCGAGTGGGCCACGGGCGTTTCGGGATCGACCCCATTGGCAATCGCGTGGCGCAGGTCGGTGTCGGTAAGAATCCCGCACGGCTCGCCCCTTCGGTCCGGGGTTTGCAGCAGCAGTGCGGAGATGTCGGCCCGATCCATCACGCGTGCGGCTTCGCGCAGGCTGACGGTACTGACGGCCAATACCGGATCGGGCGTCATCAGGGCGCGTACAGGCGTGGTCAGCAGGCGGCTGTCGCCCCCGTGGCCGTGCGTGGCGCCGCCGGTGGCGAGCGGTCGCTGGGTATCGGCCGCGAGGACATGGGCGATGGCCCCGTCGAGCGCCGTCAGCTCCCGGACGCGTTCTGGAGGAAGGTGGTAGACCAGGGCGTCCTCGGTGACCGGGCCCAGCGGGTGCGAAGGGGCGTCAGGGACATGGACGAGGTCGCCTTCGCCGAGGCGATCGCGCAGGTTGTCCCGATCGTCGCGAAGTTCAACGGTGCCGGTGCGCACGATCCAGAGGCCCGGTTCGTTCTCCGGCGGGAAGGTGCTCCCCTCGCGCAGGTAGCGCAGGGTGAGTCGGCGCACGAAGGCATCCCGGCTGGCCGCCGGCAGGGGAGCCAGATCGGGACAGCGGTCGAGAAACTCGCGGATCTCTTCGAGTTCGCCGTTCATGCGCCGGTCCGTGTGGGTCTGTGGAGCAACCGGCAATCGACCGCGGTGGGGGCGATTGCCGCTTGGCCCGCAGGCACTGTGCCAGACAAAAGGGGCCGACCCGGTGCATCCGAGCCGACCCCGTCCTTGCTGCTATCGAATAACCATCCAGTCATGGTGGCAGGGGCCCCGCCATGCCGATGCGGCCGGTCATGGCGGGGCCGTCCATCATCAGCCTTCGGTACGCGGTACGCGCACGCTTTCCACCAGATCCTGGATGTCCTTCGGCGGCTCCCTGGTCAGCTTCATCACGATGTAGGCAGCGATGAAGTTGAAGACCGCACCGATGGCGCCGAAGCCGGTCGGGTTCACGCCCAGCAGCCAGCCGTCCGGGTTGTCCGGGAGCATGGCGGTGCCGGAGAAGAACAACCAGCCCTTGTACGTAAAGATGTACAGCAGGGTGGTACCCAGACCCACCAGCATGCCGGCAATGGCGCCTTCCTTGTTCATCTTCTTCATGAAGATGCCCATCATCAGGGTCGGGAACAGCGAGGCCGCCGCGAGGCCGAAGGCCAGTGCCACCACCTCGGCTGCGAAGCCGGGTGGATTCAGCCCCAGATACCCCGCGAACAGGATGGCGACCGCCATGGCGATTCGTCCGGCCAGTAGCTCATTCTTCTCGCTGATCCTTGGCGTGAACACGCCTTTCAGCAAGTCGTGCGAGATGGCCGAGGATATTGCCAGCAGTAGCCCCGCCGCGGTCGAAAGTGCGGCGGCGATACCGCCTGCTGCGACCAGTGCGATCACCCAGCCCGGAAGCCCGGCGATCTCGGGGTTGGCGAGCACCATGATGTCGCGGTCGAGGGTCACGATCTCGGAGCCTTCCCAGCCGTAATCCTCTTCCGCCGTCTCGGCGAACTCTTCGTCGCTGTCGTTGTAGTACTGGATGACGCCGTCGCCGTTCTTGTCCTCGAACTCCAGCAGGCCGGTCTGTTCCCAGCGCTCCATCCACGCAGGTCGGTCCGCATGGGCCAGGTGACCTTCCTCGGTGCCGATCTCGCCGGGGTGGACCGTGTTGACCAGGTTCCAGATGGCCATCGCACCGACTGCCGGGGCGGTGGTGTACAGGATGCCGATGAACACCAGCGCCCAGCCGGCGGATTTGCGGGCATCCCGCACGCGCGGGACGGTGAAGAAGCGGATGATCACGTGCGGCAGACCCGCGGTACCGATCATCAGCGCGAGGGTCAGCAGGAACATGTTCATCAGGCTCATGCCGCCCACTTCGGTATAGGCGTGGAAGCCCAGATCGACCATGGTCTGGTCCAGGGCCTCGAGCAGGAAGGTATCCGTTCCCTGCAGGGTCGAACCCAGGCCGAGCTGCGGCAGCGGGTTGCCGGTCAGGTTGATGGCGATGAAGATCGCCGGCACCGTGTAGGCAAAGATCATGATCACGTACTGCGCGATCTGGGTGTAGGTGATGCCCTTCATCCCGCCGAGCACGGCGTAGATGAACACCACCGCCATGCCGGCAATCAGGCCGGTGGCCAGCGGAACCTCCAGGATGTTGGAGAAGGCGATCCCGACCCCGCGCATCTGTCCGATCACATAGGTCACGGACATCACGATCAGGGAGATCACGGCGATGATACGCGCGGCCTTCGAGTAGTAACGGTCTCCGATGAACTCCGGCACCGTGAACTTCCCGAACTTGCGCAGGTAGGGGGCCAGCAGCAGCGCCATCAGCACATAGCCGCCAGTCCAGCCCATCAGGTAGGCGCCCCCGGTGAAGCCGAGGAAGGCGATCAGGCCGGCCATGGAGATGAACGACGCTGCCGACATCCAGTCCGCGGCGGTGGCCATGCCGTTGGCGATTGGGTTGATGCCGCGCCCGGCGACATAGAACTCGCTGGTCGAACCGGCGCGCGCCCAGATGGCGATGCCGATGTACAGGGCGAAGGTCGCCCCGACCACGAGCAGGCTTAGAGTCTGTTGATCCATGACAGGCTTACTCCTCGTGGACGTTGAACTTGCGATCCAGAACGTTCATGCGCCAGGCATAAACGAAGATCAGGATGATGAAGGTGTAGATCGACCCCTGTTGCGCGAACCAGAAGCCCAGCGGATAGCCCCCCAGCTGGATCGCGTTCAGGGGTTGGGCGACGAGAATGCCCAGCACGAACGACACCAGGAACCAGATGGCCAGGCAGATGCCCAGCAGGCGCAGGTGCGCCCGCCAGTACGCCTGCCGGCTCAGGTCTTCTTGTGACATGACGATGCTCCTCTCGTAAGGTTTTGTTGTTTGCCGCGACTCGTCTATGCGATTCGTCACAGCTGGTACTGCACCTCAAGCTGCCCCTGCAGCTTGCGGGCCTGCCGGAAACTCTCCTTGAGCACCCGTCCCTCCAGGGTGCCCAGCTCTTCCGGCCGGATTCGGTTGTCGTCGTCGCGCCCCTCGCGCAGCGCCTTTTGCTGGGCCCGCAGGCGCAGCATCTGCAGGTACCGAAGGGCGGCGTGGTAGTCCCGGGCATCGGCTTCGCGCATCACGTCCGCGGCAACGGCCTGGTCCAGGCGGTCGTGGGTGCGCGTCGCCGGCAGCTCGGCGGCCAGCGCGATGATCCGCGCGCCGTCCACGAAGGGTGTCAGGCCCTGTTTCTTGATATCGATCCCCTCGGCGCCGCTCTTGATCTCGCCGAACAGTCCGAGTGGCGGGCGGAACATCTGCTGATTGGCGGCCATCTGGCGGCGGAAGCGGCTGTTGAACGCGGTCTGCTGCAGCAGGCGGGTGCGCAGGGCCTCCAGCGGACCGGCGTCGCCGTCCACCGCGCGCAGGTCGAAGAAGATGGTGCTCTTGAGCAGGTGCTCGGGCGTGCCTTGTTCGACCCAGCGGGTGAAGCGCCGGTCCCATTCCGGACCGCTCAGGCAGCACTCCGGGTTGCCAGCCATGATGTTGCCCGGGCACAGCATGAAGCCGCATTCGGCCAGTGCCTGGTTCACGGCCTTCGCGTAGGGCAGCAGGCGTTCGCGTATCGCATCCGCGTCTCCGGCGCCGGCGTCAAACAGAATGCCGTTGTCCTGGTCGGTGACCAGAGCCTGTTCCTCGCGTGCCTGGGAGCCGAACGCCAGCCAGGTAAAGTCGATGCCCTCGATGGCCTCGTGCTGTGGCCGCAACAGGGCCAGCACGCGGCGGGTGGCGTGTTCGTTGAGCCGGGTAATCAGGCGCAGGACCTGGTCCGCCTCCGCGCCCTGACCGACGACCGCCTCGATCAGGCGCGGCACCTGGCGCAGACGTTCGGCAGTCGCCGCCACCGAGTCCGCGCGGCGAATCTCGCGCACCAGGCCGTCCAGGGTCAGCGGCTGGCTGGTGAGGAGATCGCGTTCACCGAGTACACCGACCAGGCGGCCATCGCGTACCACGCACAGATGGGTCATGCCGTGCTCGGTCATGGCCTCGATCCCTTCGAAGCCCAGCGCGCTTTCGGCCAGCGCGACCGGGTCCGGGGTCATCACGGGCTCGACCGGGGTATCGAGGTCCACATCGGCGAGGGCCACGCGCGCGAGCAGGTCATGCAGCGTGAAGATGCCAACCGGGTGGTGGTTGCCGTCAACGACGACGATGGAACCGACGCGCTCATCGCGCATGGTGCCGAGGACATCGCGCAGGCGTGTGTCGGGCGAACAGGTGACCGGCTCGCGGGCAATCCGCAGGGCCAGTGGCGTGTTCAACTGGCCGGCCGATCCGCCGTCGCGGGCGGACAGCGTGTCCAGGCCCTGCTGCAGGCGGTCCAGCAGGTTCGCCAGGCGCCGGGTGCAGAAGTCGTTGAACACACGCGAGCGGGTCCGCAGCCGGTCGAAGTCCTCCAGGGTCAGTTCCAGGCAGACGGTGTCCTCGGCGGCGCGATGCACGGTGTGGACGGCGCGCCGTCCAAGCAGGGCGCCGATCGGGAAGCACTCGCCCGGGATGAGCTCCCAGGCCTTGCCGGAGAGCTGCTCGTCCTCGCTGGGCGTCTCGCCGCGGATGCGACCCTGGCGAATGATATGGAAACGCTGGGCCGGCCCGGCGTCGGGGTCGGTGATGCGCGCGCCACGCGCGTAGAAGCGACTCTCCAGACGCGGCAGCAGGAACTCCAGCGCATCCGTCTCGAGCTGGTCGAACGGGGCGTGGGCGCCGAGGAACTCCCGGGTGCTGTCGAGTGCGTCGGACATGGTGGCGGCGGCATCCCCAGGGTGACGGAAATCACATTACTCCGGATTCCCCTGCAAGTGGCGCGCCAAACACGCAATCCCCGCGAAACAACCGGTTGGGGCTGCACGGCACTCGGGCGCGTTACGTTGCGTAACGCGGATGTTTCGTCCCGTTACACCCGACACGCGGGTGGCGGATCGGCACACTGACACTCGGCGGGGTGTCCCCCGGACCGGGTCGGGGCCGTGCGGGATCCGTTACAGGGGGGGGCGACGGCCCGTCACGAAGAACACCACGGCCAGGATCAGGCCCACCACAAACAGGATCCAGGCGATTTGCGTGGCGGCCCCGGCAACACCGCTCAGGCCGAGTGCTCCGGCGACGATCGCGATGACCAGAAATAACAATGCCCATCCCAGCATGGGTTCTCTCCTTGCAAATGTACTTAACCACGAAGTGTAGGCCAGATTTCGTGTTCCAGGTCTATGCTTTGAGTGTGCTTGACGCACACGTTCTCAGTTCTGGAATGCAATTCGAGACCGGTCCGCCTCGGAAGGGACAAACTGAGTGTGTCGCCCGACGCCCTTTGAATCGCTTCAAGATTACGTCCGGCTGGTGGAAAGGGTGGCTGTTCAATTGGCATGCCCGGTGGGCGCTTCAATGCGTTTTGGCGAAGCGAGTGCCGAGTGTCCGAGAGAGTTCATGGAGAAACATGAGATGAATGGCGCAATACGAAAACCACACAAGCCCCGCGAGGGTGCGATCGGTTTCGCGGGATTCCCACTGTGCCGGACGGCCCTGTTGCTGGTGGCTGCAGGGCTGCTGGCGGCGTGCTCCGACCCGGGCCCGGCGCAGGAGGCCGGCGAGGCGGTCGACGAGACCGTTGAAGAGATGGACGATGACCTGCGTGGCTGGATCGAGGATCTGCGCGAGGATGATGTCCAAGACGGCGAATCCGGTCCCGGGGGCCATGACGACGCGTTCCCCGAGGAGGAGACGGCGCGCGACATGGATTGATCAGGTGCGCCGTGCGGCTGGGGCGGTTCGGCAAGGCATTCGGTTAGTCGGATGCCGCGATCAGGAAACAAAAGGCTGGTGGGTGGGTTGCCATGAGCGGATGGTGGCTCGTCCATCAGCCTTTTTCGGTTCCGCGAGTGTGCGCGGTCTCACGAATCGGGTTCCGGTGCGGTGTGCACATGTTTGAAAATGCATCACGCATTTTTTCGTTTCTGATCCCTGGTGCTTCGGTGGAACCGCCGGCGTCTTCATGATTGTCACGGAATTTTACATTTCGATCACGATCAGGAAGGAGACGCGAAAAAGGAAAAAGTGCTTGTTGACCACGGTTGTGATGGCCGTCGCAGGGAGCCTGACGCCCCAGGTTGTGATGGCTGATACGGCCGATCGGGGCGCGGGCCTGTACATGGAGCTGGGTACCGGTTTCAGTTCGCTGAAGCACAACCGCGACGAGGTCGCCGACTTCATTGAATCCGGGGGCTCGGATTACCGTATGGACGAGGACGACAACGTCTGGCGCGGGTTCGTCGGGTATCACTTCAACCCCTGCGTGGGGGTCGAGGGGTTCTAGTTGGATCTCGGGTGAGCTGAAGCTGCGTGGTGACGCGTCCGGTGCGCATACCGACATCAGGTCCAGTGCCTGTGGCGCGAGTGTGCTCGGCAAGCTACCGCTCGGGCAGCATTTCGAGTTCTTCGCGAAGGCGGGTCTCGCCAGGTGGGACGCAGATGTTCGGGGCAACCTGGGCGATGAAAGCATCACCCTGCGCGACAACGATGGCGTGGATCCGGGCTACGGACTCGGTGCGCAGGTGAATCTGGACAGTTTCCTGATTCGCGCCGAGTACGAACGCTATGACTTCGACAGCGACTACACGGTCGATGCGTTCACTGCCTCGGTTGGCTGGCGATTCTAGAAAATGCGGGCACAG
This sequence comes from Thioalkalivibrio sp., assembly GCF_041685615.1. GTDB lineage: Bacteria > Pseudomonadota > Gammaproteobacteria > Ectothiorhodospirales > Ectothiorhodospiraceae > Thioalkalivibrio. The sequence goes on along the minus strand of NZ_JAWLFK010000045.1, from coordinate 7,070 downwards.
ACGGCCCACGAGATAACGTCTTGACGCCGCCCGGTTGGTTGCCGGGGCGGCGTTTTACGTGGGGAGGGCGGCGTGACCCTCAGGCGGCCTTGGCCAAGCCATCCTGACGGCCCGGGCGGCCTTCCTTCAGGGTAACCAGCTCCTCGGCGCTGGTCGGGTGCAGCGGGATAGTCAGGTCCAGGTCGCGCTTGGTCGCGCCCATACGCACGGCCACGGCGAAGCCCTGCAGCATCTCGTCGACACCGGCGCCGATCATGTGGATGCCGACGACTTTCTCGTCGTCCCCGGCGCAGACCAGCTTCATCGCCACCGGCGGCACCTCGCCCTCGGCGAATGCACGGTTCAAGCCGCCGAACTGCGTCTCGTAGACGCGCACCGTGTCTCCGTGTTTCTCCATCGCCTGGGGTTCGGTCAGGCCCACCATGCCCGCGGTCGGGTGCGTAAACGTGACCGTGGGGACCTGGTCGTAGTCCACCGGCACGGGATTTGTCTCCGGGGCATACCAGTGCGCGGCCAGGCGGCGACCGGCGGCGATGGCCACGGGGGTCAGCGGGCCCTTGCCGATGATGTCCCCCAGGGCATAGATGCCCTCGACACGGGTCGCCTGCCATTGGTCGACCGGGATCGTGCCGCCACGGGCGATTTCGACGCCGACCTCTTCCAGGCCCATGTCGCTGGTGGCCGGCTTGCGGCCGACGGCCCACAGCACCTTTTCATAGGGCCCCAGCTCCTTGCCGCCCTCCAGCTGGACGGTCACCGCGCCGGGCTCGCCGCCCAGGCCCGCGACCTTCACGCCCAGGTGGCGAGCGATGCCCTGATACTCCATATGCTGATCCAGGGCCTTCGAGATCATCGGGTCGAACATCTCCAGTACGCGGTCCTCCATCGCGACGACGTCGGTTTTCACGCCCATGGCGCGCAGCATGCCGGCCATCTCCAGGCCAATGTAGCCGGCGCCGATCACGGCGATCGATTCCGGCAGTTCGGTCCACTCGAAGAAGTCGTCGGAGGTCGCGCCCAGCTCGGCGCCTTCCAGCGGCGGTACAATCGGGGCACCGCCCATCGCCAGCACGATGCGCTCGGCGGTGTACTCGGTGCCGCGTTCGCTCACGACCTTGTTCTTGTCGGCCAGGCGGGCGCGTTCCGGGATGTGGGTTACGCCCAGCTTCTCCAGGTACGCGGACCAGAACTGGTTGAGGTCCTTCAGCATTGCCTGGCGCTTGTGTGCCAGGTCGGCGTAGCGGATGCCCTTGACCTCGACGTCCACGCCGAACTCGCCGGCCTCGCGGGCGTGCGACAGATGCTCGGCCGCGTACCAGGTGAGCTTCTTGGGTACGCAGCCCTCGTTCACGCAGGTGCCGCCCAGCGGCTTGGGGTCGAACACGGCAACGCGGGCGCCGTGCGGCGCGGCGCGTTCCGCCACGGCCAGGCCGCCGCTGCCGCCGCCAATCACGATGATGTCGTAGTGTTCCATGTCGATTCCTCGAAGGGTTCGGTGAAAGTGTTGCATAACGCCCGCACGGGGTGCGGCCGCAGGGGTCTGCCATTCGTGTCCGGACGTCCGGGACGGGTGGGGTCCGGACACGAATGGCCACCCGTCCGGGTGGCCACCGGGGACGGGTCACGAGGACCCGTCCCGGCGGGCAGGGGCCTAAGCCGCCTTCTTCTCGCGGGAGATCCACTCCTGCAGGTCTTCCGATCCGCCGATGCGGTGGCCGCCGACGAAGACCTGCGGGACCGTCATCGCGCCGGTGGCGGCGCGCAGGCTGCGCAGGCTGGCGTCGCGGCCCAGGACGATCTCCTCGTAGTCGAGGCCGGCGTTCTCCAGCATCTCCTTGGCGCTGGCGCAGTATGGGCAGCCCGGCTTGGTGAAGACGACCACGTCTTCGGGGCAGGCCGCGTCCGGGGCGACGTGAGCGAGCATGGTGTCGGCGTCGGAGACGACGAAGGGGTCGCCCGGCTCGTCCGGCTCGATGAACTGCTTCTCGATCACGCCGTCGCGCACCAGCATGGAGTAGCGCCAGGAGCGCCAGCCGAAGCCGAGATCGCTCTTGTCGACCAGCATGCCCATCTGTTCGGTGAACTCGCCGTTACCGTCGGCGATGAAGGTCACGCGGTCGGCCTGCTGGTCGGCCTGCCAGGCCTCCATCACGAAACCGTCATTGACCGAGATGCAGACGATCTCGTCGATACCGTGCTGCTTGAGTACCGGCGCCAGTTCGTTGTAGCGCGGCACGTGGGCGGACGAGCAGGTCGGCGTGAACGCGCCCGGCAGGGCGAACACGACCACGTTGCGACCCTTGAACAGGTCTTCCGAGCGCACGTCGTTCCAGTCGTTGTCCTTGCGGCAGCGGAAGGTGACTTCCGGGACACGCTGGCCTTCGCGATTTTCAAGTTCCATGTGTTGTACTCCTGGGTTGAATGTTGAGCGTCAGAGAGAGGATTAAGTTGTCCGGCCGGGTCGATGTCCGGCTACGGGAGTCAAGATAAGGCCTGGCGGGTGATTGATCCAGTGTTTGTTTTCTATTTTATCGTTAGCTTCAGGCTATCAGTAATCCGGCCCCGGTGGTTGAACCGCTTGTGACTTTTTAGTGTCCCCCAAGGTTGACGCGTTCGCCGGAAATGCGGAAGCTTGCCGCCCCGATTCGGAAACGCCGAATCGCGGACCGCGTTATGGTGGTCCGTATCAGTCCCCTCGCGACGACAGGCTGTGAACCCCGCCAGGCCCGGAAGGGAGCAACGGTAGCAGCTGCGTCGGGCGCCGGGGTGTGGCGGGTGCGGGCCACCACCCTTTTCCCTGCGACCCGGGCTCTGCGGTGATGGCCCGCACCCGGGCACGCAAATGACTCGATTGACGGGGGAGGCATGAGTCACCAGGTTCTGGCCCGCAAGTGGCGCCCCTCGCGCTTCGAGGACCTGGTCGGGCAGCCGCATGTTGTGCGCGCCCTGGCCAACGCCCTGAGCGGGGATCGCCTGCATCATGCCTATCTGTTTGCCGGCACCCGCGGGGTCGGCAAGACCACGATTGCTCGCATCCTCGCGCGCTGCCTGAACTGCGAAACCGGCGTGACCGCCACGCCTTGCGGCGAGTGCCACTCGTGTGTCGAGATCGCCGAGGGTCGCCATCTGGACCTGATCGAGGTGGACGCGGCCTCGCGCACACGGGTGGATGACACCCGCGAGCTACTGGACAACGTCTCCTACGCCCCGTCCACCGGTCGCTTCAAGGTGTACCTGATCGACGAGGTGCACATGCTCTCCGAGAAGAGCTTCAACGCGTTGTTGAAGACGCTGGAGGAACCGCCGGAGCACGTGAAGTTCCTGCTGGCGACCACGGACCCGCAGAAGCTGCCGGTCACGGTGCTGTCGCGCTGTCTGCAGTTCAACCTGAAGCCGATGCCGCCGGCGATGATCGCCGAGCACCTCACGCGCATCCTGTCCGCCGAAGGGGTCGAGGCGGAGCCGGGTGCGCTGCTGCGCCTCGGCGAGGCCGCCGAAGGGTCGATGCGCGATGCGCTGAGCCTGACCGATCAGGCGATCGCCTATGGCGGGGATCGCCTGAGCGAGTCCGATGCCTGTGACATGCTCGGGCTCTTGCCGCGTACGCGTCTGGCCGGGCTTCTGGATGCGGTGTTTGCCGGTGATGGTCCCGGCATGCTGGCGGGCCTGGCAGAGCTCGAGGCGCTGGGCCCCGACTGGTCCCGACTGCTGGACGAGCTGGCCGCGCTGGTGCACCAGGTCGCGGTACAGCAGGTGGCCGGGTCCGCGCCCGGCGGCGGCGAGGAGGCCCGGGCCTGGGCGCGCGAAGCCGCCAAACGGGTCGACCCGGAGACGATTCAGCTGACCTATCAGATCCTGATCCACGGGGTGCGGGATCTGCCCTATGCGCCGGATGCGCGTATGGGGGTGGAGATGACCCTGTTGCGCCTGCTGGCCTTTTGTCCGGAGCCGGCCCCGGGCGCCGGGTCGACGAGTGACGACACCGTGCGACGTCCGTCCGCGCCGCGACCGTCGAGCGGTGCAGCCGGGGGCGCATCCGCCGTATCCACTGCGGTGGCCCCGGAGCCAACCCCGCAAGCGGCCGATCGGTCTGCGGAGGCGCCGTCACGTCCCCGGGACGCGGTGAACGAACCGCCACCCGCACCGCAAGCCCCCGCACCCGATCCACAGGCCGCAGCATCCGCGCATCCCGAGTCGTCGCCACAACCGGCCAAGGGCAGCGGCAGGTCAGGGCCGGCCGCGCCGGCCGTGGGGGTGGACGGGCTGTTCGACTGGCACCGCTTCGCCGAGGGTCTGCCCATGGGGACGGTGCGCGAACTCGCCCTGCATGCCGAGCTGCGCAAGCATGATGCCGAACGCGTGGTGATCGCGGTGGCCCCGGGCACGCTGTGCACCGACCGGGCCAAGACCCGGCTGAAGGATGCCCTGGAGGAGGCACTGGGCCACCCCCTGCGACTGGAGATCGTTAATCAGTCGGAACCGTCAGAAGCGACGCCCGCGGCACGGCTTGCGGCGGCCTCCGCGGAACGCCAGGCTAGCGCCGAGACGACCATGCGCGAGGACCCGGTGGTGCAGGCGCTGGGCCAGGAGTTCGGCGCCGATCTGGGGGCCGTGCGGGTTCGTGAAGGGCACGAGGACAATCCCGGACGTGCGGGGTAATCAGCGTGTCCCTGGCGGGCAACGCATCGTTGGCGCCACGCCGATTCAATGAACCAAAACCCGCCGTGATGCGGGGCAGGAGATCGAAACGATGATGAAAGGTGGCATGGGCGGCCTGATGAAGCAGGCCCAGAAGATGCAGGAAGACATGCAGAAGGTGCAAGCGGAACTGGCCGAAATGGAGATCGAGGGCCAGGCCGGTGGCGGGCTGGTCAGCGTCGTCCTGACCGGCAAGTATGCGGCCCGCCGGGTCAAGATCGACCCCAGCCTGTTCGAGGACGACCGCGACATGATCGAGGATCTGGTGGCGGCCGCCATCAATGATGCGGTGCAGAAGGTCGAGTCCACGACACAGGAGCGCATGGGCAGCCTGACCGAAGGCATGGGTCTGCCGGCCGGCATGAAGCTCCCGTTCTGAGTCGGCGGACCGGGCCTCCCTGATGGAAGCGGAACTGGACGAGCTGGTCCAGGCATTGCGCTGCCTCCCCGGCGTCGGGGCGAAGTCGGCGCGGCGCATGGCGCTGCATCTGCTGGAACGTGACCGCGACGGTGCCCGCCGCCTTGCGCGGGCGATGGACAATGCGGTGGCTCGCATCGGCCACTGCTCGGTGTGCCGGACGCTGACCGCGGCCGAGACCTGTAGCCGCTGTGCCGACCCCGAACGCGATTCGCGCGTGGTCTGCGTCGTTGAGAGCCCCGGCGATGTGCTCGCCATCGAGTCGGCGACCGAATTCGGCGGGCGCTTCCATGTGCTCCTCGGGCGTTTGTCGCCGCTGGACGGGATTGGTCCCGAGGAGCTAGGTCTGGACCGGCTGGAGGCGCGTTTGCAGGCGGAGGGGGTGGAAGAACTGATCCTGGCCACGAATACGTCGGTCGAGGGCGAGGTCACCGCCCATTATCTGGCGGAGATGGCGGCACGCCACGGTGTCCGCACGACCCGGATTGCCCAGGGAATCCCCAGCGGCGGCGAACTGGAGTACATCGACGCCGGCACCCTGGCGCATGCCCTGTCGGGTCGGCGAGAATATTGATGCGTGGTAATATTTGGATAAACGCAGGAGTGGCGGCATGACCGATTGCGTGTTCTGCAAGATCGTGGCGGGCGAGATCCCGGCCAAGGTGGTTTTCGAGGACGATGCCATAGTGGCCTTCGAGGACCTGAACCCGCAGGCACCCGAGCACGTGCTGGTGATCCCGAAAAAGCACATCGCCACGCTGAACGAACTGGGTGAGGCCGATGCCCCGGTGATCGGCCAGATGACCCGGGTAGCCGCGCAGATCGCGCGCGATCGCGGATTTGCGGAAAACGGTTATCGAACCGTGATGAATTGCAACGAACACGGTGGGCAGACGGTCTACCATATACATATGCATGTCCTTGGCGGGCGTGCGCTGAGCTGGCCCCCCGGCTAGAGCCGATAACGAAGAAAAAAACGGATCCTTGGCGTGACGCGACACGGACTGAACCGGGCACACACGAACCCGCTGCAGGTGCAAAGCCTGCGGCGGGTTCTTGCGCGCGCGCCGCGCGGTCCCCTGCTTGCGCTTGCGCTGCTGACGGGCTCGCTCGTGGCCGGACCGGTCAGCGCGGACGATCGTTATTCGCTGTTGGCAGCGCCGCAGGCCGACGGCCTCGCGGGCGCGGCATCGGCGGTTTCGGGGTTGCGTGGCGAGGCGGAAGCCGATCGCGAGGACGCCGCGCGCTACCGGCTTTCGGTGCGCAGCACTGGTGATGCCTCGGTCCTGGACGATGGCGCCAATGCCTTGGCCAGACCGCGCCTGTTCGAGGCCGTTGGCGGCTATCACCAGGACCTGGGAAGCGGCTTCGGATATGGCCTGAACCTGGGTTTCGGCATGGAATCCCGTCCGGAGTGGAACGATCTGGGACCCGCCAGTGAGTCCACCGCGTATTTCACCGATTTAAGTTTTGGGCCGACCTTCGCTTCCGGCCGCTTCGACAGCCAGCTGCGGGTGGGATTGCGTCAGCCCCTGTCCAGCGACGATCGCAGGCCGGGCTTCGGCTACGGCGATCGCAGCCGCGACACCAGCCGCACCGCCGGCTATCTGAGCCTGGATGGGCGGCTGCGTCTGCAGAACCAGTCCGAGCTGTCCCTGAGCCTGTACTACGACGATTATTCGTTGAATTCGGCCGATGACTGGCTGGCCGACCGTCTTGAATTCGAAGGCGCGAGCCGTGATCCGGCCTCTTCGGTCGTCGGCGTCGAGATGGGCCTGACCTTCTGATCCCGGCCCCCGCCACGACACTTGCCACAGGTTCTACCGCGACACTCACTGCACGCTATCCACGGTGCGGCCCTTCTTCGTGCCTTCGTGTGCTCCCATGAAACAGTTTTTAAGTCATTGTTTTATTGTTTTTAATTGGGCTCTTCTCAAGCGGATTTGGTTGTCAG
>NZ_JAWLFK010000090.1:0-4544 GCF_041685615.1 Thioalkalivibrio sp. | reverse complement strand
TCAAAGTTTGTGTACTACTACATGGCTCATTTCTTTGGTGATTGGGCGATGAGGAATACGGTAAAGGCAACTGTCGACTCGTTGCGCTTGCCAACATTTCAAAATTTCAAACTGTTCGTTCCTCCCAGTGAAGGTGAACAAGCCGCCATCGCGACCGTCCTGTCCGACATGGACACCGAAATCGAGGCCCTGGAACGCCGCCTAGACAAGGCCCGCCGGATCAAGCAGGGCATGATGCAGCAGCTGCTCACCGGGCGGGTTCGGCTGGTAGCGCCGCAGACCACGGAGCCGGCGGCATGAGCGACCAGATTCATATCTATTGCGATGAATCCTGTCATCTGGAGCATGACCATCAACGCGCGATGGTGTTGGGTGCTGTCTCCTGCCCGGCGGATATGCGGAAAAGGCTCGGGCGCGCCATGAAAGCATTGAAAGCGCATCACGGCATCTCGGCGACACGCGAGATCAAGTGGACACAGGTGGCCCCGTCAACACTGGCCTTTTATCGCGATCTGGTCTCGCTTTTCTTTGATGAACCATCGCTGGGTTTTCGCGGCGTGGTGGTGCCGAACAAACGGGTGCTGGACCATGAGCGCTTCGATCAGGATCACGATGAGTTTTACTACAAGATGTGGTGGCAACTGCTGACCCGCTTGATCGACGATCAGCATACGTTTCGGATCTTTGTAGACATAAAAGATACGCACAGCAATACAAAGCTGGGCAAGCTGCAAGAGGTGCTGTGCAATGCCCACTACGATTTCAATAACGAACGGATCCAGAGCATCGAAGCCGTGCGTTCGCACGATGTGCCGCTGGTGCAACTGGCGGACGTGCTGACGGGATTGTTATCGCATCATTTCCGGGGCATTCAGGACAGCCAGGCCAAGCAAGCACTGATTCAGCACCTGAGAGCGCGCAGCGGCCTGGGCCTGGACCGGTCCACGCCGCCCGGTGCGAGAAAGTTCAATCTGTTCGTCTGGCAGGCTCGGGAGGGGGCATGACGGAACCGCCCGAGTTGTTGCCGTTTGACGGAGATTGGCAGAATTATGTAGAGAGGGTGTACGAGGCCTTTGTCGAGAGTTTCGTCCAGCCCGATGTGTGGTTCCAGGGGTGCCGGGTGACCGCGCCCTATCGACCGGAAAGTCAGGGCAAGCATTTCAGCTTCTGGCACGTCATTTCGGAGGCGCCGCACCCTGGCAACCGGAACGAAGAGGACCGAATACCGGACATTGCTCGCTGCGAGCGGATTCGCTGGATCGCATGGGCGGTTCGGCAGGCAGATGTCGGAGCGGAAGGGGTCAGTTGGTGGGAGAATAGCCGTGGGCGCGATACGCACGTTGTCATCTGGGCTGAAGCGCACGACTTCGCTGTGATCCTGGGCAATCGCCGAGACTATTATGTGCTGAAGACTGCCTACTGCGACCTCAGGTCGGGCCGTCGGAGAGCCTTCGAGAAGGAGAAACGGAGATTTTGGCAGGGCCAGAAAGGCTGAAGCCCCGCGGCATTGCTGCCGAAGGGCTTCGGATGCTCCTTCCGCTAAAGGCGGATGAGACACTGGGAAGTATAGGCCCGGAGGCCGGTGGATTCAATCCGGCTGAGTCTTGCGTCGCAGTATCACGACATGTTAGCTCAGAAAATATATTAATAACAATTGGTTATGAGTCGTGCCAGTCAAGGAGACATTCAGCCATGGCGACTGAGCAAGATCATGAAGCGAAGGCGCTGATGGCCCTGCGGAAGGCGGTCGCCAACGCCCTTGAGCGCAAGCGCCGTCTGGGGCAATACGCCGAGGTCTGGCGCGATGGCCAGACGGTCCGACTGGCCCCGGAGCAGATTGGTAGGGCGGAGGAGTATGTATCGGGGGCCTTCGCTTCGCCATCCGCGGTACGAGAGCCGGGGCTGGACGGCGAGGGTGAGGGCCCGAAATGAGCACCGTCGGCCAACGCGAACGCCTCACCCAGCAGCAGGTGCTGCGCTTCTTCCGGGACGAGCTGGGTTATCGCTACCTGGGCGACTGGAAGGACCGGGCCGGCAACCGCAATATCGAGGAAGACCTGTTGCGCGAGTGGCTGGCGCGACAGGGCTTTGATGAGCGCGTGATCAATCGCGCCCTGCGCGAGCTGGACCAGGCGGCGGCGATTGCCGGCAGCAAGACGCTTTATGACGCCAACCGCGCCGTCTACGAGAAGCTGCGCTACGGGGTTCACGTCAAGCCGTCGGTACAGGAGCAGACCGTCACCGTCTGGCTGACCGACTGGGCCAATCCCGAGAACAACGACTTCGCCGTGGCCGAAGAGGTCACGGTGGCCGGGGCGAATACCAAGCGCCCGGATGTTGTGCTGTACGTCAACGGCATCGCCTTGGGCATTCTGGAGCTGAAACGCTCCACTGTGGCGGTGGCCGAGGGCATCCGCCAGAGCCTGGATAACCAGAAGCGCGATTTCATCCAGCCGTTTTTCGCCACCGCGCAGCTGGTGATGGCCGGCAACCCCACCGAGGGCCTGCGCTACGGGGTGATCGAGACGCCCGAGAAATTCTGGATGGAATGGAAGGAGTCGTCCGATATCGACGACCCTCTGGCGCGCGGACTGCACCAGCTCTGCCGCAAGGAACGGCTGCTGGAGGTCGTGCACGACTTCATGGTCTTCGATGCCGGCACCAAAAAGACCTGCCGGCACAATCAGTTCTTCGGCGTGCGTGCCGCACAGGCGCATGTGTTGCGTCGCCAGGGCGGCATCATCTGGCACACCCAGGGCAGCGGCAAATCGCTGACCATGGTGTGGCTGGCGAAATGGATTCGCGAGAACGTGGAAGACGCCCGGGTGCTGGTGATCACCGACCGCACCGAGCTGGACGAGCAGATCGAGAAGGTCTTCAAGGGTGTGGACGAGCAGATCCACCGCACCCGGAGCGGCGCCGACCTGATCGACGTGCTCAACCGCAGCGATGAGTGGCTCATCGCCTCGCTGATCCACAAGTTCGGTGCCTCGGAGGAGGGCGATGTCGAGGCCTTCATCCGGGACATGCGCAGCCATTTGCCGAAAGGCTTTCGGGCCAGGGGCAATCTGTTCGTGTTCGTCGACGAGTGCCACCGCACCCAGTCCGGCAAGCTGCACGAGGCGATGAAGGCTCTGCTGCCCGAGGCCCTGCTGATCGGGTTCACCGGTACGCCATTGCTGAAAAAGGACAAGCGCAAGAGCATCGAAGTCTTCGGCCCCTACATCCACAGCTACAAGTTCGACGAAGCGGTGAGTGACGGCGTGGTGCTGGACCTGCGCTACGAGGCGCGGGACATCGACCAGCATGTCACCTCGCAGGCCAAGATCGACCAGTGGTTCGAGCTCAAGACCCAGGGCCTGAACGACTACGCCCGCGCCCAGCTCAAGAAGCGCTGGGGCACTCTGCAGAAGGTGCTCAGCTCACGCGATCGACTGGAGAAGATCGTCTCCGACATCCTCTGGGACATGGCCACGCGCGACCGGCTGATGAGTGGTCACGGCAACGCCATGCTGGTGGCCGGCAGCATCTATTCGGCCTGCCGGCTGTTCGAGATGTTCGAGAAGACGGAGCTGAAGGGCAAGTGCGCCATTGTCACCTCCTATGTGCCGTCCACCGCCGATATCAAGGGTGAGGCCACCGGCGAGGGCGAGACCGAGAAGCTGCACCAGTACGCCATCTATCGCCGCATGCTGGCCGAACACTTCAACGAGCCGGAAGACACGGCCGTCAACAAGGTGGAGACCTTCGAGCAGGAGGTGAAGAAGCGCTTCATCGACGAGCCCGGCCAGATGAAGCTGCTGATCGTGGTGGACAAGCTGCTTACCGGCTTCGACGCGCCGCCGGCCACCTATCTCTATATCGACAAGCAGATGCGCGACCACGGTCTGTTTCAGGCCATCTGCCGGGTCAATCGTCTGCACACCGAGGACAAGGAAGTCGGCTACATCGTCGATTACAAGGACCTGTTCAAATCCCTGGAGCAATCCATCCAGGACTACACGGGCGGGGCCTTCGACGCCTTCGACGCGGATGACGTGGAAGGGCTGTTGGAGGATCGCCTGGACAAGGCGCGGGAACGCCTGGAAGAGACCCGCGAAGCGGTCAAGGCGCTGTGCGAGGCCGTGGACCCGCCCAAGGACAGCCCCGCCTACCGGCGCTATTTCGTCGGCCCCAGTGATGCACCCGAGGTGCAGAAGGAGAATGAGCCCAGACGCCTGGCCCTGTACAAACACGTCGGCGCTTTCCTGCGCGCCTATGCCGATCTGGCCAACGAAATACGGCAGGCCGGCTACAGCGAAGCCGAGGCCGCCACGATCAAGTCGGAGGTCGAGCATTACGAGAAGGTCCGGGAGGAGGTGAAGCTGGCCAGCGGCGACTACATCGACATGAAGATGTACGAGCCGGCCATGCGGCATCTGCTGGACACCTATATCCGCGCGGATGAGAGCGAGAAGCTCTCGGCCTTCGACGACATGACGCTGGTGGAACTGGTGGTCGAGCGTGGGGAAGAGGCCGTGGACAGCCTGCCGGCATCCATCTCG
>NZ_JAWLFK010000044.1:0-18657 GCF_041685615.1 Thioalkalivibrio sp. | reverse complement strand
GAGTTGGAGCCGAACACCAGGTCGATGCGGCTGGCGGTCCACTTCACCTGGTCGCGCTTGCGGTCGCGGACCTCGTAGACGCCGTTGTCCGTGGGCTTCCAGGCGTTGGCCATGTCGGTCAGGTTGACGAAGAAGTCGTTCGTCAACTGGCCTTCACGGTCGGTGAACACACCGTGCTTGCTGCCCCCGAAGTTGGTGCCCAGCACGCGCATGCCACCGATCAGCACGGTCATCTCCGGCGCGGTCAGGCCCAACAACTGGGCGCGGTCGAGCAGCATCTCCTCTGGCTTGACCACGTAGTCCTTCTTCAGCCAGTTGCGGAAGCCATCCGCCAGCGGCTCCAGCGGCTCGAAGGAGTCCGCGTCGGTCATCTCGGCGCTGGCGTCACCTCGACCCGGGATGAACGGCACCAGCACGTCGTGACCGGCCGCGCGGGCCGCCTGCTCGATGCCCACGCTACCGCCCAGCACGATCAGGTCGGCCACGCTGGCCCCGGTCTCGCCGGAGAGCTGCTCGTAGACCCTGAGCACCCTGGCCAGGCGCTGCGGCTCGTTGCCTTCCCAGTCCTTTTGCGGGGCCAGGCGGATATGGGCACCGTTGGCGCCGCCGCGCATGTCGGAGCCGCGAAAGGTTCGGGCACTGTCCCAGGCCGTGCTAACCAACTCGGCGATGGTGAGGCCGCTCTCGGCAATCTTCTGCCTGGTGGCCTCGACACAGTAATCGGTGGTGCCGGCCGGCACCGGGTCCTGCCAGATCAGGTCTTCCTGTGGCGCGTCCGGCCCGATGTAGCGGGTCTTCGGGCCCATGTCGCGGTGGGTCAGCTTGAACCAGGCGCGGGCGAAGCAATCCCTGAAGTACTCGGAATCCTTGCGGAACGCGTCCATGTACTTGCGATAGACGGGGTCCATCTTCATCGCCATGTCCGCATCGGTCATGATCGGGTTATGGCGGATGGACGGATCCGTGGCATCGACCGGCTTGTCCTCCTCCTTTATGTCCACCGGCTCCCACTGCCAGGCACCGGCCGGGCTCTTCCTGAGCTCCCATTCGTGGTCGAGCAGGGCCTCGAAATAGCCCATGTCGAACTGGGTCGGGTTCTTGGTCCAGGCCCCCTCGATACCCGAGGAGACGGCGTTGGCGGCCTTGCCCTGCATGTCGGGATTTCTCCAGCCGAAGCCCTGCTCCTCGACATCGGCGCCTTCGGGCTCGGGACCCAGGGCGCCGGCATCGCCGTTGCCGTGGCACTTGCCCACGGTGTGTCCGCCGGCGGTCAGCGCCGCGGTCTCTTCATCGTCCATGGCCATGCGGGCGAAGGTCTCGCGGACCTGCTCGCCGGTCTTGATCGGGTCGGGCTTGCCGTTGACCCCTTCCGGGTTCACATAGATCAGGCCCATCTGGACGGCCGCCAGGGGGTTCTCCATGGTGTCGGGTTTGTCGACGTCGGCATACCGTTCGTCGGAGGGTGCCAGCCATTCCTTCTCCGCCCCCCAGTAGGTGTCCTTCTCGGGATGCCAGATGTCTTCGCGCCCGAAGGAAAAACCGAAGGTCTTCAGGCCCATGTTCTCGTAGGCCACGGTACCGGCCAGGATGATCAGATCCGCCCAGCTGATCTTGTTGCCGTACTTCTTCTTGATCGGCCACAGCAGGCGGCGCGCCTTGTCCAGGCTGACGTTGTCGGGCCAGCTGTTGATCGGCGCGAAGCGCTGGTTGCCGGTGCCGCCGCCACCCCGGCCATCGGCGATTCGGTAGGTGCCCGCCGCGTGCCAGGACATGCGGATCATCAGCCCGCCGTAATGGCCCCAGTCGGCCGGCCACCACGCCTGGCTCTCGGTCAGCAGCGCGTGCATATCCTTTTTCAGGGCGTCGAAGTCGAGCTTCCGGACCTCTTCCCGGTAGTCGAAGTCCTCGCCCATCGGGTTGGTCTTGCGGTCATGCTGGTGGAGGATGTCCAGATTCAGCGCCTCCGGCCACCAGTCCATGACCGAGTGGCCGGCGGCGGTCTCGCCGCCGTGCATGACCGGGCATTTGCCCATGTTCTGATGCTCACCCATATCGTTCTCCATGTTCGCTGCGTTCAGCTTGTTCGTGTTGCGGAGACCGCCATCCATTTGGGATCGACGGCTTTCCTCAGGGACCGCAAGCCGTTCCCGATACTGGCCGCCTTCGGCCAGGCAGGCGCTTCACCGTCCATGTGCCTTGAACCTAGGCCCCGGGACCCATTAGTTCCAGTTGATATTCGCCATGATCGAGATAGCCTTCCCCTATCCCGCTGTGGGTACCCCAAGGCCGCCATTGGCTACAGGATGCTTTCGATCGCGCGGCGCAGGTCGGCGGAGTCGGGGCCGGCCTGGCTGGGGAAGTGCGCGACCACCCGGCCTTCCCGGTCGACCACGTACTTGAAGAAGTTCCAGCGCGGGGCGTCGGCCTGGCGCGCCAGTTCGCGAAAAATCGGGTGGGCATCCGCGCCACGCACGCCGATCGGCCTGAACATGTCGAAGGTGACGCCAAAGTTCTCGAAACACACCCGGGCGGTCTCGGCCTCGTCGTCGGCCTCCTGGTTGAAATCATGGGAAGGAAAGCCCACCACCTTCAGCCCCCGGTCCCGGTAGTTCCGATGCAACTGTTCCAGTCCACCGAACTGGTCGGTGTAACCGCAGTGGCTGGCGGTGTTGATGATCAGCAGCGGATGGCCCTGGAAGCGCTCCTGCAGATTCACGATCTCGGACGCATGCAACCGGCCCATCTCGTGCTGGAACAGGGCCTCGGTATCGGGCTCCGTGGCGCTTGCGCAGGCCATCGGCAGCACCAGCAACAGGGAAGCGAACAGAGGCACAAAACGGGACATCGCAAACTCTCCACAGGGACTTGACCATCAGACCAGCGGCGCACCCGCGGGTTCTGTGGAGGGCAGGCTCGGGACCGTCAGCCCGGGGCCACGATGGCGTCGAACGTCCTCCATGTCGGTGCTTCCTTCCGGAAACGCTATGGCCTCACGGGCATGTCAGACGTACCCTTGATCGTGGACATCAACGAAGTCTCTAGCCGATGATTGCCTACACCCGCCCGCTCCTGCTGCTCGCCATCATCCTGCCGCTGACCACGGGCTGCACGGCCGTGAAGGTCGCCGGCGCCACGGGAAGCGCCGCCGTCAGCGTCACCACCGGCACCGTAAAAGCGACCGGCAAGACCGCCGGAGCGGTGGGACATGCCATCACTCCGGGCAGCAAACAGGACGGGGACGACGACTGAGATCCAGGCCGGGGACAGACGCAAGCCGCGAACTGTGTTTACTCGGCGCTCCTGACCGCAACGGCGGTTCCAAAGGCGCGCACGCTGGACCCTGGGCCGCAAAGGGACCCCTGCACTGCGAGATTATGCGGCCAAGGGGGATGGCCGCCCCGTTTCTTGTCTTGCCAGGCCCGAGTGACGGTGGCAGGTCTTATCGAGCGCCGCCTTCGCTTCCCCGTTCGCATGGCAGTCCTGCACGCCACCAGGCGACCATGCCGCCGCGAAGCTGCCGGGCCTCGTAGCCGCGGGACCGCAGCTTGCGCACGGCAGGGATACTGCGGTGTGCACTGAGGCAGATCGCCACTACGGGGCGATCGGGATCGAGTCCCAGGTCCGCCAGGCGTGTGTTGGAAAACTGCGTGATCGGGAGGTGACGCGCGCCCGGGATCCGACTCCGACGATGCTCGACACCGGTGCGCACATCCAGCACCTGCACCTCGGCATTCTCCATCGCCTGCGCCAGTTCTTCGGGGCTCATCTCCGGCACGCGGCCGAACGGCCACCACTGGCTCAAACCCATCGTGATCACCTCCTCCCCACACTGCCCGTGACTACCCCCAAGGGAAACACTGATCAATGTACACGCTCGCGCTCGAGTATGAGTCCATGAAAAACGAGCGCGCTCCAATGGCGTTTCATCGCTACCATGGAATCCGACGGGCTGCTCCGGCCGGTTGCCACGGCCGGGGTGACGAGGTGGTGGGCAGCCGCAGGGTGTCAGTTGCTGCCCCTCCGGTTGTGCCTCCTTTGTATTCTTCCCGCCTTCCCCCTTCCTGCGAATGTCGGGTCCGGAGCCGGATGCGGGCGTGGATCGGGGTTACAGGTCGGAGTATTTCCGGGCGTTGCCGCGGGCCTCGTCCACGGGGTACTTCCGGGCGTTGACCTCCAGCTTGTCGCTGACGGCCTCGACCGGGTCGATGTCGAGCTTACGCGCCAGGAGCAGGAGGTAGATCTGCACGTCCGCGAGCTCTTGCCGGACCGCTTCATGGGCCTCGGCGGACAGGTGCTGCGACTGTTCCTGGGTCAGCCACTGGAACCGCTCGATCAACTCGCCGACCTCCCCTGCCAGGGCCATGGAAAGATTCTTCGGCGAATTGAACTGCGCCCGGTCCCGTTCATCGACGAACGCCTCCAGCCGCGAGGCCAGTTCCTCCAGCCCCTGCGCTCTGCGCGGATCTCCTCTCATCGCATCCCCGTGGCATCGACTCGCTGGCTTGCCTGTATCGTACCGAAGGGGCGCGGGCTCCAGTAATCCAGGAACACCACCGCAGAGTATTATTGCTATGGTTCTGGCGCAGCACTCGAGCACGAGCCAGGCAAAAAACGGGAAGACTGCGCGGATGGACGTCTTTTACAGCCGATTATCGGAGAAGATCAGCGACCTGATCCTCGCGGTGATCGCGCTTGGCTTGCTGGTCGTGTCGGTCGAATACGTGCAGTTCCTGACCGATCACCCGGGTACCTTCGCGGACCCTGAATTCTGGAAGCGCATCGCGCTGGCGCTTCTCGTGACGGTGTTTACCGCCTACAAGTTCGTGGCCTACTCGGCCTATTTCTGCGCGCCGGCCAACGCGGCCCGACTGGCGCAGCTGAGCCCGGTGCGCATGATCCTGATGTTCCTGTGCGACCTCGCCCAGGTGATGCTGGTGGCCTGGCTGTACGCGGTGCTGTTGATCGGGCACCTGACGTCGCTCGGTGGGCGCGAGGGGGCGACCGACGTGACACTGGGCGACAACATGATCCCGTTCCTCTTCCTGTTCATGGCGCTGTGGCATGTCACGGTCCTTCTCTGGTACACGGTGGCCCGGGGGACCTGGCGCGACCGGGCCGTGCACGGCGGCTTCGCCGTGGCCTATCTGCTTGCGATCGGGATGCTGGCCCTGGCGGACGGCGTGCTCTCCAGGGAATGGACCGACTGGATCGCAATCGCCTTCTACGGGGCCTGCGTGGTGTTGCTCTATCGGCTCAAGGCCATTCCGGACATCGCAAACGCCCTGCGCCGCAGCAGCTGAGGGAGGTTTCGCAGGGCGCCGTGTCAGATGTTTGCTCCTGCGTGACCTTGGATCAGCCCCCACCTTCGGCATCCCAACCGATCGTCGTGGCCTTTGCGACGCCCGGCAATGACACGTCCCTGGCGGATCGCCACGTGAGGACATCCGTCCCTGCCCTCGCCATCCGGGGCCTGTTGGGCCATGCTCCGGGTTGTGGGTGGATGAAGCCGGGCTCGTTTTGCAGCGGCCATCGGGTACCCGTCATTTCGAATGACAAGGAGCACGCGCATGAACCTGGAGAAGGTGATCTTCGGCTTTTTCATCATCCTGGCGTTCACGCTGAACTTCGGGTTCTTTCTCGGCGAGATCGACAATCCGGCGCATCACAACGTGTACGAGCTGTTCGCGGCCATCGTGGTGAACGTCGTGGCCACCGCCCTGAAGCTGGGGGATCGGACGCAGACCGGGGCGCTGCTGCTGGCCAGCTCGCTGGTGGCGGTGCTGCAGCTGATCGCGGCCGCGGTGGTATGGGGCTACGCCAGCCACGTGCATGCCGGAGGCATGGATGCAATGTTCATGGCCAGCATCGTTTCACTGGCGGGCGGGGCCATGGTGGCGAACCTGATCTCGGTGCTGCTGCTGATCGCGGATACGGTGGCCCTGCGCCGCTGACACCGGCCGCGACTGCCACCGAACCCCGCGCCGTGCCTGCCACCATCAACAAGGTGCTATTCCTGTTCCTTCGGCGCATGCGGGCGCCCCTGCTCGCGCTGACGGCGGCCTATTCAATCTCCGTTCTCGGCCTGGTGCTGATCCCCGGCGTGGACGACCAGGGGGAACCCTGGCGCATGGATTTTTTCCATGCGTTCTACTTCGTCACCTACATGGCCACGACCATCGGCTTCGGCGAGATCCCCCACGCCTTCACCGAGGCACAGAGGATGTGGACGGTGTTTGCCGTGTACCTGTCGGTGGTGGCCTGGCTATACGCAATCGGCAAGATCCTCGCGCTGATCCAGGACCCGGCCTTCCGCCTGGCGGTCAGCCAGCACGCGTTCGACCGCACCATCCGCAAGCTGCAGCGGTCGTTTTTTATCGTCTGCGGATATGGCGACACGGGTGCCCTGGTGGTGCGTTCCCTGCTCGGGCGCAACGGCTTTGCCGTGGTGATCGATCAGAACCCGGACCGCATCAACGAGCTGACCCTGGAGGATTACGCGCTGCAGATTCCCGGCCTGTGCGCGGATGCCAGTGTCGCCAGTCGCCTGCTCGACGCCGGGCTGCTCAACCCGCACTGCCGGGGGGTGGTAGCGCTGACCAGTGACGACGCAGTGAACCTGCGCATCGCCATCGCGGCCAAGCTCCTGAATCCGGACCGCCCGGTCATCTGCCGCGCCGAGAGCCATGACACGGCGAGGAACATGGCCTCGTTCGGGACCGACCAGATCATCAACCCGTTCGACATCTTCGGCCAGCGACTCGCACTGGCGCTGCATTCTCCCGCGCACCATCTGCTGCACGAGTGGCTGGGAAACATCCCTGGAAGCCCGCTGCCGATGCCGATCGATCCGCCCTGCGGCCGCTGGATCCTGTGCGGCTTCGGGCGCTTCGGAAAGGCCGTCCATGCCGGTCTGCTCCAGGAAGGCGTGGACGTGACCCTGGTGGAGGCGGATCCCGAGGGCACGGACTGCCCGCCCGACTGCATCGAGGGGCGTGGCACCGAGGCGGATACCCTGCGCGAGGCCGGCATCGAGACCGCCTCCGGCATCGTGGCCGGCACCGGCCGCGACGACTACAACCTGTCGATCGTGATGACCGCGCGCGAGCTGAATCCGGAGCTGTTCATGGTCGGACGCCAGAACCGCGAGAGTAGCTCACTGCTATTCGCCGCTGCCGATCTGCCGCTGGTGATGCGTCATGACCGGGTCGCTCCACGACGAACGCGAGGCTTCGCAGGGGCGGCCCCAAGGTTCGGATGGAAGGAAATCTTTTTCTGCAGAAAGGTACTCAAGCCACGAAGGTGAGCGCCGTGAGCCAGGTCGTGAAGGAAGTCCTAGTTGCGGAGTCTCCCAAGGTTGTCCTCGGCCTACCTGGGGACAACCTCGGGAGACTCCACATCAGGCTGTGGTGGCATACGTGAGGCGCATCGAGGTGCGGGCGCTGCTGCCCGATTACATCCCCGTCTACGGCTGCATTTACGACCGAAAAATCAGGGAGCTGAAAAGAGATCAAGGAGGCAACGGTAGCCGGCAAGTCCACCTGAGCCGATGCGTCCCAAAGGCCGGATCAGACCAGGGTCCCCGCCAGGCCAAGCGCCCGAAGGCGCGCGGTCTTCTTGTGCTGGTGCTCCTGCATTCGGCGCAGGATGCCGTCCAGCGTGTGCACTGCGTCGAGTACGTACGGCCCCTTATTGAGCATGACGCATTCGGCCCGGCCGGACATGGCAGCGTCGGTGATCTCCGGGCGCGAGGCAATGCCCTTCTGAGCCAGGGTTTCCAGGACCTGGGTGGCCCAGATCGCCGGCACGTGGGCAGCCTCACACAGCCAGAGGATCTCCTCCTGGATCTCGGCCATGCGCTCACCCCCAATCTCTACGGCCAGGTCGCCCCGAGCAATCATGATGCCCAGGGGATGTCTGCCGATCGTACTCAGGATGATCTCGGGCAGACGGGAAAGGGCGCGCTGGGTCTCGATCTTGGCCACGATACCGAGACCGGCGACGCCTCTCCGGGAAAGGGCCAGAATGAGCGCCAGCATGTCCTCGCGGCTCTCCACGAAGGAATACCCCACCAGGTCCGCATGCTCCGCGATGAAATCCAGGTCCTCGAGGTCCTTACCCGTAAGCGGAGGCAGTCCGAGATCGGCGCCGGGAAAATTCAGCCCCTTGTCCGCTTTCACGAGTACACCCTGTGGGCGGCAATGGGTGACCGTCAGATGAATGCCCTCGGCATCCACCCCCTCCACAATGCCACCCAGCTTGCCGTCATCGATCCAGACGGGCTGCCCGGGGGCAAGGCGCTCAAGGGCCTGCGGCGTGGTACAGCTGATACGGGCGGGCGCGAGTACGTGCCCCTGACCATCCAGGCGCGCCGGTTCACCGGGGGAGAGATCCCGCGTCAGGGTGAGGCGGTCACCTCGCCGCACGCGGATCTCCATCGGCCGTACCGGGAACCCACCGAGGCGGATATCCCCTTCCAGCGGATGCCAGACGCCATCCTGATCCGCGCGCTCGGCGCAAATGGAGGTATCCGGGCTGATATAGCAGCCCGCCTGGCAACGGGCCAGCAGGCCGTTCGGGGTGGTGTCAGCCACCTCCAGCGCGCGTTTTTTGCCTCTGGTGTCACGAAAACGCAGGCGATCCCCGGGGCGTAGCCGGTTGAACGCCTGCGCGGGCACAGTTAGACCGGGGAACGCACCCTGATCCCGCGGCCCGTCGCACTTGGCCACAAGTTCGATCGCTGCCGGAGCAAGCACCCGGCCGAACACATCCCGAGCCGGACGCAGGTGCAACACGGGAGGCAACGACGCGACAGGTCCAGTGCGCAGCTTGTGCCCGGCCAGGTCCATCTGGATCCGGCAGGGCCGGTCGAGAGTGCGGGATGCCTCGCGCACATGGCGGATCATGAGTCCCCAGGCCTCACGATCATCGTGGGCGCAGTTGATACGCGCGCAATCCATGCCCGACCCGACCAGGCGCTGCACGAGGCAGGCATCCCGGGCGGCCTCCGTGGGCAGAGTGACCATGATGCGCGCATCCCGTCCATTCGGCGGCGCGCCGAACAGCCGGCGCGTGTTTTCGTCGAGCACCGCAGCGCCGGCCTGGAATTCGATACCCGGGGCGCCTCCGTCGTCAGGCATCTGCTTGGTGATTGCGCCCAGCACTCCAATCACCTTGTCCAGGGCAGCCATCACGTGCGATTCGCTGCGCCCGAGCGAGGAAAGACCGAGACGCAACAACCGGTCCTGCAGAGGCCGCAGGTCCTCGCCGCGCAAGGCCAGGTAATGGGCAAGATTGGCGGCGCTGGGTGTCGGACCCTCCGGAAAGTCCCGGGCGAAACGGGACAGGCGAGTCGCCGCACGCCGCGTGATGCGACCGCGTAGTTCCGTCAGGGCATCGCGCAGACGCCCTGCCTCATCGATCTCGGGCCAAGTGCTCATGAACGGGTTGATTACCACCGGATGATGACGCTTCGGTGACAGCCGGCCTTTGGACGTAGACCCTGGCCCGGCCCGCGCCAGCCTGGGAGCCTCATGGTGCCCTCACGGGCGGATGGCCGCCCCGGACACGCCACGGCGGAAGATCAGAAGACGGCTTCGTCACACTCCGGCAACACCCACGGTTTAAAAAGGCGCGTGCAGCAACCTTCGCGGACGTTGCAGCAACACTCACGACAGACCAGCACACCTACTCCTGCCCTCGGGTCAGGTTCCGGACGAGAAATATGGCCACTACGCTCGAGCAATTCGTACATACCCCTCGAATCGCTTATTTCTCCATGGAAATCGGCCTGCGCAGCGAGATCCCCACTTACAGCGGGGGGCTCGGTGTGCTGGCCGGCGACACCCTGAGAAGCGCCGCCGACCTCGCCATTCCTCTGGTGGGCGTCACACTGACAAGCCGGCTGGGATTTTTTCGGCAGGTACTGGACGAGGCAGGGCGCCAGAGCGAACTCCCGGACCCCTGGGAACCCGGGAACTGGGCTGTGCCGCTGCCGGCAAAGATATCGGTCCCGGTGGCCGATCGCGACGTCTGGGTGCAGGCCTGGCTGTACGTCCTCAGCGGCGCGTCCGAGTACCAGATCCCAGTGCTCTTGCTGGATACTGCGCTGCCCGAGAACAGCCCCGAAGATCAGCACATCACCGACCAGCTCTATGGTGACGGCACCGAATACCGCCTGACCCAGGAGATCGTGTTGGGCATCGGCGGCGCGCGCATGCTTCAGGCCCTGGGTTTTCGCATCAACACGTATCACATGAATGAAGGCCACTCGGCGCTGCTGCCACTGGAACTATTGCGCCGCGAGAAGCACCGCCCGGATCGCCAGGACCCCGCCGGAGAGGTCTACGACGTGGCTCGGGTGCGCGAACAATGCCTTTTCACCACTCACACGCCCGTGGAGGCAGGACACGACCAGTTTGACTACGGCTTGGTGGAGCGCCTCCTGATGCGCTTTATGAGCCTGGATGAGATACGCCGCCTGACGGGAAACCAGCACCTGAACATGACCCACCTCGCCCTGCGGCTGTCAGGCTATGTGAACGGAGTAGCGAAGACTCATGCGGCGGTGTCCCGGCGAATGTTCCCCGATCACCAGGTGCACGCCATCACCAACGGCGTACACCCTGGCACCTGGACTTCCGGACCCATGCAGGAACTGTTCGACCACCACATTCCAGGATGGCGTCATGAGCCGAGTCTCCTGGTGCGCGCGGACCAGATCCCGCCACAGGAGATTCGGGCAGCCCACGCAGAGTCAAAACAAGTCCTCATGGATGCCGTGCGGAGGCTCACCGGAGTCACGCTGGACCCTGACGTGGCGACACTCGGTTTCGCCCGGCGAATGACTGCCTACAAGCGTCCAGATCTTCTGTTCAGTGACCTTGCCCGCCTGAAGGCCATCGCTTCTCAGTGGCCGTTACAAATTGTGATGGCGGGCAAAGCACATCCGCGGGATGCGGGTGGAAAGGCGCTTATCGAACGCCTGTTCCGCATGAAAACCGAATTGTCCGGCAGTGTCCGCATGGTGTTCCTGCCCAATTACAACATGCACCTGGGGCATCTGCTCACCTCCGGCGTCGACCTGTGGGTGAACAACCCGCTACGCCCCCTGGAAGCCTCGGGTACCAGCGGAATGAAGGCCGCATTGAATGGCGTCCCCAATCTGAGTGTACTGGACGGATGGTGGTCGGAGGGCTGCATTGAGGGCGTCACCGGCTGGGCTGTGGGCAACGGCGAAGGGGCAGAATCCAATGGTGGCGATGCAGAGGCGCTGTACACCACACTGAAAGAGAAAGTTCTGCCCCTTTATTATGACGACCGATCCGGCTGGGCCCGGGTAATGCTCGGAGCAATCGCCAAGAACGCTTACTTCTTCAACAGCCACCGGATGATGCGTCGCTATGCCACCGCGGCCTACATTCGTTGACGGGAACAATTGTGGTCTGGGGGGAAGCCGGTAATTCACTGTTTGAAAAAGCCCCGCTTGTCGCCAAAGCGATCCTGGGCGTCCACCCAGCAACCCGTTGAACGCAGGGCTCGACCACCGACTGCCGATCAAAAACGGGCGAAGGAACGCCGTTGTGGCCTTCCTGTCGCAGAATGACCGCTCGGCGGTCACCGCGCCTTGTTCGGGTACAAACGCGACTCGAGCGCGAGCGTGCCACTCAATTCGCGTCTTCCTGGCGGGAATCGGGCAGAAGCCCGATGCTCTCGCGCATCAGTTCCAGCAAGCCATCAACCGCAGACGGATCTTCGGTCTCGAACATCGCGCCCGCCCCACGCTCATCCAACCGCATCACGATGCAATGCCAGACATGGGCTCGGTCATCCCCCCACTCCTCAGGGCTCACGATCAACCGCAGTCGTGTATTCCTCGAGAGCCCCGAATCCGGGAGCTCCATATACAGCCCGCTAAGGCTGACATCCCGCACCCGTCCACTTGCCCTATATTCGGAGTCGCCGGACAGACTCTCCACTACAGCGGTCATACGGACAGGCCTGCGGCGCCCTTCGCGAAGTTCCATTGCCAGACTCCCGCCATGGTCGGCCCGCCACGGCACGTTGCCATCGTTCTACCCAGACTGTAGCGCATGAGTGTTGCAGGGCTGAGTACGATCCCGGCCGGGCTCGAACCCAACCTCGTCCTTGCGCCCCCCACGCTCGGTGCCGCGGCGCCAACGGGTCACCGCGTCCGGCGATCCACAAAAAGGCTGTTGCCCGCCTGCTTCTTGGCCTGGATCTTCAGTTCGGACAGCTGGGTCGCGATATCCAGGGCGTTCTCTGGCCCTCCCGGCAGAACCGGACGCGCCGCCAGCGACAGGGTGACAAGGGGGAAGAACACCTCGACACCCTGGCGATTCTCGAGGAGCAGCCCCCCGGCCTGACAATCCGATGCGTCATAGAATTCGGGGACGATCGCCGCGAAGCCGTGAAGGATCTTCCGGCACGTCGCCTCCCAGCCCTCGGCGCCCAGCAGCAGCATGAAATCATCACCACCCACGTGGCCCACGAAATCTGCCTCGCCCACCTGGGACTGCATCAGCTGCGCCAGCGCAATGAGCAGGCGATCCCCACGGGCATACCCGTATGCGTCATTGAAGGCCTTGAAGTTATCGAGGTCGCAGTAGAGGGCGGTAAAGGGCTCGTTGCCCGCAAGCCATTGGGTCAACGCCTCATTGATGAGCATGTTGCCGGGCAGGCCCGTGAGCGGATTCGCATGCCGCGCCTGACGAATCTGGACTTCGGTAATCTCGCGCAGCAAGTCGACGATATTGCCCATGCCCCGGTAATAACCCTCACTGTCGACGATGACGAAATCGTCATGCTGCCCATCCTGACTGCCCGTGATGCTCTGGCTGAGCTTCGCCAGCGGCGTATCGCCTGCAGTGATCAGCATCCGCGTATCGGCCAGGTCCCGTATCAGGCGGTTGGTATAAAGCGAATGGCTGAACGGATTGGTGAACAGCATCAGAAAGGCATCGCGCCGCACCACACCCATCGGCTTGCCGTAATCGACAACGGGCACGCAGCGTAGCGCCGGGTCACGCCGGAAGCGCTCCACGACGGCCGGAACCGGCGCGTCCGGCGGCACCCCGAGCACAGGGTGCGCGATGCTGGAGGCACACCGTGTCCCTTCCGTGCGCATCGGGGCGCGATCGGGCAGCAGTCGGTCGATTCTGGACGGCGGGATCGCACAGGGTCGAGCGAAGAAGTATCCCTGAAAAAGCGACAGGCCGCGGTCGAGTTCCCAGAGACAGCGGTGCTCCTCCTCGGTTTCGATGCCCTCGACAATCAATTCGCAATCGAGGCTGCGCGCCACATCGAGAATCGAACGCAGGAACTCGCGCTTGGCCGGCGCCTGGTCGATACCGGCCACGAAATGACGGTCGAGCTTGACGAAATCGGGCCGAAGTTCGGACCAGTGACGCAGGCTGGAGTGCCCGGCGCCCAGATCATCCAGTGCGACATGAAAGCCCATCTCGCGATAATGGGTCACGGCCTGCTGCATGAGCACATAGTCATGGATGGGCATGTGCTCGGTCAGCTCAATCACCACCCGGCTGGGCGAGAGCCCTGCATCCTGCAGGAAGCTGAGGGTCAGTCCCTCGCGGAAGTCACGCTCGACGATGGTGGTCGGCATGACATTCAAAAAGAGCCGTCCCGGTAGCCCCAGGGACACGAAACGCTGGATCGCGAGTCTCCGGCACAGCAGATCCAGTTCGACCAGATAGCCCACCCGGGTGGCCACTTCGAACAAACGCACCGGCGAATGCCAGGCAGTCGCTTCCGGGCCCCGTACCAACGCTTCATATCCGTGAATGGCTTGTCGACTCGTATCGACAATGGGCTGGAAATGCACCGTCAGCCGTTCGCCCTCGATGATGCCTCGTAGTGCCTGTGCCTCCTGCCCTTCTGTTGCCAGCACCTTGGCCACGGCCGTGATCCCCTTGTCCCTTCGAACGGCGGTCGAGATTGCCGCAGGTTCTTGACCACGACGTGACAATCATTCTTCACGTGGGGTTACCCCCCGCACCGAGAGGCACCGAGAAGGGCCAGCAAGAGGACTCCATCATCATCCGCTGTACTGCGCGTCACTGACCCATGCCAGACCCCCAAAGGGGCTGGTTTTCGATCACGGCACCCGCCGCAGCGCCCCCCCTCGTATAGCAAGCAGGATTGAGTCTTCAGGCCGAAGTGTTCCGGCGCCCCGGCCCCGGCGCGTTCAATAACACATTCAGGAGCGCCACACGCGCCAATAGGCATGCAGCCGTATTCGCATCGCTTTCGGCTTCTCGGCATACAGGCGCTGCCCCAGCGGGAGCGCCTGGTGGCGCAGCAAGGCCTTGTGATCAGCCAGCTGACGGCGGAGGCCTGCGTGTGTCTCGGTGTCGATCACGCCTTCGGGCAGACCGTCTAGCGTCGCGCTCAGCACGGTCAGGTCATGCTCATCCCCCAGCAGATCCGAAAGCGCTTCCAGCGCACCGACGTGCGATTGCATCACCTCCGGCCAGACCGGCTGCAACAGCCGAAGGTGACTCCAGTGTTCTTTGACGCGCTTGCGCCAGGCATGCCACCGGGTGTCATCCGGATCCTCGATCGCGCCCCCGAGGGCCTCGCGCCCCCGCCGGTAAGTGCGCTCGAGGCCGGGCCCCAGGAGCGCGAACCCCTTGCGTCGCAACGGCAGGGCCAGAAATTCCGCACGGGTTTCCCGCAACACCCCCGCCACGTACTGACGTTGCAACTCCAGCGATTGCCCCCCGGCCGGTTCCGGCGCGTTCCGGGCCGCGAGGTAGTCTTCAAGCCGGTTCACGGATGGCAGACCACTATCGCCGGTCAGGGTGCGCAGCGTCGCCAGGACAACCTCGGCATCGCGGGCTCCGGAGAGTGCCCGCCCCAGATCCCGGAACACCCGATTGCGCTCGCGGAAGGCTTCTCCGGGCAACGCCGGCTCCACCAGTCGCAACAGCGCGCGCAGTCGCTTCAGCCGTTTTCGGGTCTCGTGCACCGCTCGGGCGCCGGGCATATCGGTATCGAGCAACTCCGCCTCGGCGTTCCGCATTTCTTCGTTCGCCACTCGGCGGATGCCAGCGGGAACCGACTCGGTGCGTCTGAATGCAAATGCCATGGCGACCCCTCGACGAGATCCACTCAGGAGATCCCGACCCTTTCCGCGATCTCGCACCAGAGCGCACGATACTGCCGCGTAACAGGATCGTTCGGGGCAAACGCCGGCAAGGGCTGCATCTGCTCCCCCATGCGTTCCACGATCGCGGCATACGGGATTTCGGTTGCCAAGAGCCGCTTGAGCGAAGCGGGCGGGTCCTCGCGAAGGCCCCGGTGAAGCTTGCGCCGCCGATCCACCTGCGAGAAGAACGGATACAGCTGCTTGTGCCCCAGACGTCTGTCCTTCATGAAGGTCTGCACCTGTTCATAGGAACGCAGGGACAGCGCGGAGGGAATCAGGGGAACCAGTACGGCATCAGTGGCCGCGAACACCTGCTGCGCGAGCTCCGACAGGCTGGGTGGGCAGTCCAGCACCACCAGCGAGTAGTCTTCTCCGAACGGCGAGATCAGTGTCGCCAGCGTCCGGTCTCCCTCGGCATGGCGTTTCACGGCCACGTCCAGGTCGCGGTAGGCGAACTCCGACGGGATCAAGTCCAGCTTTTCGTATGGCGTGGACACGACCAGATGGCCCACCGGAATCTTCCGCCTGAGGATCTTCTTGAGCGCCCCGTTGCCCGATTCGCGCGGCGCCAGATACCAGCCCCCGGCCCCCTGAGGATCGAGATCCCAGAAAAGCGTCCGCAGGCCGGACGCCGCCGCCAGCCAGGCACAATTAACCGCTGCGGAGGTCTTGCCGACACCGCCTTTCAGGTTGTAAAAGGCTATGGTTTTCATGGGTATGTCGTGGCCAGCGCCACCGTAAGACAAGTTACTGGACGCTACCACATACTTTGCAGGGCTCGTCACCGTGGCCGGCCGAATTCGAGCGCGAAAGGGGCGCCGCCGAAGTGAGCGTCGATACAACGGGCCGCCCCTCTTCTTCGACCCACCGGTACCCGGCCGGGCCCCGGTGCGAGGGATGGCGTGCGCTACACTGGGTCGCCAGCCTCACTCCGTTCGGTGCCGCCGCTCGTCATGCTGCTCACCTTGCTGATCATGTTCGCCCTGCTGGGCCTGGGTTTCGCGCTGATGCTGTGGCACGCACGGCTGGTGTTCTCGATCGAGTTGCGCGATGGCCAGGCGCGCGTGCGGCACGGCAAGCCGCCGTCGCGGTTCGTACGCGGCTGCGAGGACGTGGCGCGGAGGTTTGGCCTGAAGCGCGGCCGCATCCGGGCCGTGCGCATGGACGGGGGTATCGAACTGCGGTTCTCCCGCCATCTCCCGGCGCAGACGCATCAGGCCTTCCGCAACGTCTGGACACCACCACCCGGCGGAGGCGGTGGCGGGGGCCTGCGCGCGACGGGATAGCACCGCGAGCGATTCAATATGTGTCAGGTCTCGCCTGGTCATATACACGTTTCCGAAACAAATCGGGGCGTTCATGCTGCCAGGCCTTGAGGGTTTCCACCGGGGTCCGATGCCCCAGCGCCTTCTGGCCGATGTGATGGTTGTAGAGCCGCTGGTAGTGCCGCAGGGCTTCGTCCAGGTGCTGACCGGAGTCGAAGTGCCGCGTCCGCAGCAGATCGGCGATGCGCCCGTTGAAGCGTTCGACCATGCCGTTGGTCTGGGGCCGCTTGGGCCGGATGAGGCGATGCTCGATCCCGTGCTCGGCACACAGCTGGTCGAAGGGGTGATGCCCCGTTGGCTCGCGCTCGCCAGTCGCGGCAAAGCGGTCCGTGAACTCCTTGCCGTTGTCGGTGACGAGGTGGGTGATATGGAACGGCGCTTTCTCGAGCAGCTTCTTCAGAAAGCCGCGCGCGGCCTCAGCGCTCTTGGTGCGCCGCACCTCCAGATAGACCCAGCGGCTGGCCCGGTCGATGGCCACGAACAGGTAGCCACGAGACGTCTGGTCCGCCATCTGCGGCAGGTATTTCACGTCCACGTGCACAAAGCCCGGCACGTAGTCCTTGAACGGCTTGTACGCCGGTTCCTCGGGCTCTCCGTCGCGCTCGCGCTGCAGGGCCCGCAGGTCGCCCACGCCGTGCCGGCGCAGGCAGCGCGCCAGCGCTGCCCGACTCAGCTCCGGGTTCAGGAACTCGCGCGCCACGATCAGCAGGTCATCCAGCGACAGCAGGGCCACTTCCCGAACCTGGACCACGATCGCTTCCTGCTCCGGTGTCAGGGTCGTGTGCAGCCGCTTGGGGCAATGCGACCGATCTTCCACCTCCCGGCGGTAGCGCCACTTGCGCACGGTCATGCGGGTGATGCCGTAGCGCCGGGCCAGCTCGGGATCGCTCACGCCCGGCGGCGCTTCCTGCAGCTCCCGCCGGATCTGGGGTGTGGTCCGCGCGTTCGAATGGATCGTGCTCGCCATGCTATCCCTCCTGCGTGGGCCCGTCGCACACGATACTCAGCCACTCCCGGGCACGAAACAGGGGCGCCTTCTCGTGCGGTATAGAATCATCCGTCACCCAACAAATATGAAACTCAAGCAGTATCAGATCGATGCCTTCGCCGAGCGAACGTTCGAGGGCAATCCCGCGGCCGTCGTTGCTCTGGAACGCTGGCTGGACGATGACCTGCTGCAGGCAATCGCGGAAGAAAACAACCTGTCGGAGACGGCCTTCTTCGTACCCGGCAGCGACGGTTTCGACCTGCGATGGTTTACCCCCGCCAGGGAAGTGGACTTGTGCGGCCACGCCACATTGGCGACGGCCCACGTCATCTTCGAGCATCTCGGATTCCGCGCGCCTGTCATCCGTTTTGAAACACGCAGCGGTGCGTTATTCGTGCGCAAGCAGGACAAGCGCCTGCAGCTGGATTTCCCGGCGTATGCACCGACTCCCTGCGCAATTCCCGAAGCCCTGGAGCAAGTCCTGGGGGTACGCCCCGTCGAGTTGCTCGCGGATGAAGACTACCTGGCGGTGTTCAACAGCGAGGCCACCGTCCGTGCGATGGTGCCCGACCACGCCCGGCTCGCCGAGCTCGACGTGCGCGGGATCATTGTGACCGCGCCCGGCACAGGGGTGGATTTTGTCAGCCGCTTCTTCGCCCCCGGGATGGGCATTCCCGAAGATCCCGTTACCGGCGCCGCCCACTGCAGGTTGGCGCCCTACTGGGCCAGGAGACTGGGCCGGAACCGCCTGTCGGCCCGGCAGGTGTCCAGGCGGGGCGGCAGCCTCGAATGCGAGGTGACGACCGACCGTGTACTGCTTTCCGGGCGTGCGCTCACTTTCCTGGAAGGCGAAATAATCTTGCAGGACCGACCCGGCGCCGACTGATCCGACCGTCTGTCTCTCGCACACAAAAAACGCCCGGGAGAGTCCCGGGCGTCTTCGTCTGCGGGCCGGGCGAACTGCCCGGCTCGGGCCGTGCTTACTGCTGGAACTGCTCCAGGTCGAAGCGGTCGGCGTTCATCACCTTGGTCCAGGCCGCGATGAAGTCCTGCACGAACTTCTCCTCGTTGTCGTCCTGGGCGTACACCTCGGCGTAGCTGCGCAGGATGGAGTTGGAGCCGAACACCAGGTCGATGCGGCTGGCGGTCCACTTCACCTG
>NZ_JAWLFK010000089.1:0-4582 GCF_041685615.1 Thioalkalivibrio sp. | reverse complement strand
AAGGGCCAGGTCCGGGTGCACCAGGGAGGGCCCGGGGAAATTCGATTGCGGTCTTTGGGAAATGCCGCGGCGGGTGGGATCAACAGGCCCGGCCATGATCCCGTAACGACAAGGCTCCGGCGCGTAAATGCGCCGGAGCCTTCATGGATCGGCGGGCGGGAACGTGTCAGGCCGTGGTGTTGATCTTGGTGCCCACGTTGTCCGGCAGACCCTGAGTGGCGGCCTGCATCTCGCCGACGTCGGGCATTGCCTGCAGCATCGACTGAGCGGCCATCTCCTGCGACTCCATCGCCTTCTTCTGCACGGCCACGTCCTTCTGCACCGCCAGCTGCTGCTGACTGCCCTGTGTGGCCATTGCGGCCATTGCGCTTGCATCCATCGTGGTACTCCAGCGTTCTGAGTGTACAGGCCCGTTACGTTCCTGATGCGGACGGGCCTGTCCCGGGTGACGGCTGCATCCCGTCAGACTTGAGCCCTTGAAACGTTTTTTTTGGAACGGCTTTTCTCCGAAGGAATCCAGCGCGCGCACCGGTCCACGCCTTTCTCCGTCTCCTCGTACCCTCCGTGGTTACACGCCCTGACCCTCCCTGCGTGCCTTCGTGCGCCTCGTGGTGCGAAAGAGCCCTCGCCCTTCAGCCCTCACCCCCGGCGTTGCGCCCGGAAGCCTCAACGGGCGCACGGCAGACCCGCGCGGCGAAGCGCCGCATCACACCCCGCGCGACGCGGCCCTCGGGCTCGATGCAGAACCCGGCGAGCTCCACCGCAGACTCGGTATCGCGGTTCGGGTGGCACCCGCCGGTGATGCAGGTCCAGGCCGGCTGCACGCAGTCCTGGGTACGCGCCAGCAGCGGCCGGGTGTGGCGCACATGCTCCAGCATGCGCAGCTCGCCCGCCTCGGCCAGCACCCGGCGCACCTCGGCCAGGGCCCGCGGGGGGTCCTGCACGCTGCAGAACACCAGGCCGGAAACCACGGTATCGAACGCCCCGTCCGCAAACGGCAGGGCCTCAGCACGCGCCACCACCAGCGGGACGGAGGGGCACTTGCGACGCGCCCGGCGCAGGGCCGCCAGATCCGGATCCATGCCGATGACCCGGGCCGGATCCGCGTACAGCGGCAGGTCACGCCCGGTACCACAGCCGATCTCCAGCACGCGGCCCCGCACGCCCTCGACCAGGCGCCGCCGCCAGCGACGCAGGCCCAGCAGCTCGGCACCGGCCATCAACCCGTCGTACAGCCAGGGGATCTGCTCAAGACCGCGCATCGCGACTCCAGGGGACGGACCGAAAAGTGTGACGAGAACCGCATTCTTTTGGCGGGTAGAAGGAACCTGTTTCCTCAATCCCTGTCCACTTGTACAAGTTGCGGAATTCATCGGCTCATGGCAACGGCAGCCGGTGATCCGCCGTTCGGACACAAACCCTCCATCACACGGGTGTCCGGATGATCTTTGGCCCGGCGTTCGCGCCGGGCCATTTTTTTGTGCGGTGCCTGCGGTTCAGCTGCCGGTACCACCGATGAGGTTGAGGAACTCGCGGCGGGTGCGGCCATCCTCGCGGAAGGCACCCAGCATCACGGACGTCGCCATCGACGAGTGCTGCTTCTCCACCCCGCGCATGGTCATGCACATGTGCTTGGCATCCACCACCACGCCCACGCCCTTGGCATTCGTCACCTCCATCAGGGCCTCGGCGATCTGGCGTGTCAGGCTCTCCTGGATCTGCAGCCGCGCGGCGAACATGTCCACGATGCGCGCGATCTTCGACAGCCCGATCACCTTCCCGTTGGGCAGATAGGCAACATGTACCTTGCCGATAATCGGCAGCAGGTGGTGCTCGCACAGGGAATACAACTCGATGTCGCGCAGCAGCACCATCTCGTCGTTGTCCGACGAGAACAACGCCCCGTTCACGATGCTGTCGAGGTCCTGGTGATAGCCGCGGGTCAGGTACTGCATCGCCTTCGCGGCACGCATCGGCGTATCCAGCAAGCCCTCGCGCCGCGGGTTTTCGCCCAGCCCGGCGAGGATGTCGCGATAACGCTCCGCGAGCTGCTCCGGCGCCGCCAGAGGCTGACCTGCGGGTTCCGTGGCCGCCGGCTCGTCGGCCGTACGGGCGTCTGTGTCCATGGTCGAGTCCTTGTGTTCACTCATTCTTGCGTTTTCCTCTGTCCGCCCCCCGGATTCGTGGAGCCAGCCCGGTCAGGCCGCCAGCGTGACCGCAAAACCAGAGGCCAGCGCCAGCATGGCCCCGGCCGTCAATACCAGGCGCAGGGTCAGGTACCCGCGCGGGATTGCCCTGCGCTGCAGACTCAGCCGGTCCACCCACAGCACCCCGAGGAACAGCACCGTCAGGGTCATCAGGGCCTCCGGCAACGGCTGCAGTACGGCCAGCCAGGCCAGAACGGACGGCACCACCGCCCAGACCGGAGCCGAGAGCGGCCCCACCCGATGCTGCCGATCCGCCAGATAGATCCCCCAGTGGACCGCCCCCAGGAACGACAGGATGACCGCACCATAGAGCGCCAGGGCCTCCAGCGCGAAAGCCTGCCATTCGGGCTGGGCCATCCAGGCGCCGATCCCGAAGAACGCGAAGGGTAGCAAGCCGCCGAATCCGAGGACCTGCAGAGTGGGCGAAGGCGCATCGGGTCGCGGCCCGTCGCCGCGCGCCTGCAGAGCCCGGTGGCCAAGATACTCGCGCAGTTCCGGGAGTCCGCCGATCACGCCCTCGCGCGAGACAAACAGGGGCAGCACCGATGCACCGGTGACCTGTTGCAGCGCATGGAACCGCTCCCGGTTGTGGGCCGATCCCATCCCCCACTCGAGCCGCTGCCAGCGTCCGGGTGCCGTTGCTTGCAGGAGCGCCTCGGCATCACGGAAGTCCGAAAGCCCGGAGGTGATCCCCACGATCTCGTGGGAAACCAGGGCCTCGCGGACCTCCGCCGGCCACTCGGGGACCCCTGCTGGTTCTTCATTCGTGGTCACGATCCAGTCCTCCATTGCGCCTGCTTCACTCTGGCTGGCATCCCCATTGGAACCCCCGAAAACTTTCGTCCGCCACCATTTACAAAAATTGTACAGATATTGTATAAGATGTACATCGCCTTGGGCCCTGGGAGTCACACCATGCAACGCTCGCGTATCGCCGTCATCGGTGGAGGCATCGCCGGCCTGTCCGCCGCCTGGATCCTGCAGACCCGCCACCAGGTGCAGCTGTTCGAATCGGAAGCCGAACTCGGGGGCCACGCCCGCACGGTGGAGGTGCCCGACCCCCAGGGCCGCACCGCCATCGATACCGGCTTCGTGGTGTACAACGAGCGCAACTACCCCCTGCTGACCCGCCTGTTCGGGGAACTGGACGTCACCACGCAGGACACCGACATGTCATTCGGGTACTCGCGCCAGCCCGACGGGGTGGAGTACGCCGGCTCGGACCTCAACACCCTGTTCGCCCAACGGCGCAACCTGGTGCATCCGCGCTTCCTGCGCATGGCCGCCGACATCCTGCGCTTCAACCGCCTCGGCAAGGGCCTTTTCGAGCGCCACGAGAGTCCGGAGGGCTCGCTTGGCGCCTTCCTCGACCGGCACCGCCTGGGTCGCGGCTTCGCCGACGACTACCTGCTGCCGATGGCCGCGGCGATCTGGTCCTGCCCGCCGGATGAAATCCGCGAATTCCCGGCCGCCAGCTTCCTGCAGTTCTTCCACAACCACGGCCTGCTGGATCTGCGTGACCGGCCCCAGTGGCGCACGGTCGCGGGGGGCAGCCGTGAATACGTCCGCCGCATGGCGCGGCGTCTGGAGCCGGGTTGCGTGGTTCACGAGCCGGTGCGC
The DNA here is from genome assembly GCF_041685615.1 of Thioalkalivibrio sp. GTDB lineage: Bacteria > Pseudomonadota > Gammaproteobacteria > Ectothiorhodospirales > Ectothiorhodospiraceae > Thioalkalivibrio. The sequence goes on along the minus strand of NZ_JAWLFK010000089.1, from coordinate 755 downwards.
GCGGTCATGCCCGAGGCCGGCCAGTGGCGGGTCCTGACCGATGCCCAGGCAATCGGCTTCGATGCCGTGGTCTTCGCGTGTCACGCCAATACCGCGCGCTGGTTGCTGAACGGGACCGACCCCGCCCGCGACCGCCTGCTGTCGGCCTGTCGTTTCCAGGCCAACCACGCGGTGCTGCACACCGACCCCGCCCTGATGCCGCGCTCCCGTCGCGTGTGGTCGTCCTGGAACTACCTCTCCGGACGCACCACCCAGGCACGCGACAGCGTTTCCGTCTCCTACTGGATGAACCGCCTGCATCGCCTGGACCGCAGGGATGACTACATCATCAGCCTGAACCCCTGGCGCGACCCGCACCCGAACCACGTACTCGGGGAGCAGCACTGGGAGCACCCCGTCATGGACAGCGCGTCGGAAAAGGCCCGCCAGCGCCTCGCGGCGACCCAGGGCAAGAACGGCCTGTATTTCGCCGGCGCGTGGATGGGCTACGGTTTTCACGAGGACGGGCTGCGCTCGGCCGTTGCCGTCGGGCAATCCCTCGGCATCGAACCACCCTGGTCCCAGCCGGCGCACCCAGCGGACACCGGCGCACGCCCCGGGCGCGCGCCGGTGTCCACCGTCCACGGCGGCGGCCCGACCCCGGTCGGCGCGCCGGCCGCGCAATCGCGGAACGCCTGATGGACGCCGCCCTCGTCCACGGCACGGTGATGCACCAGCGGTTCTTCCCGCAGCAGTACCGCTTTCGCTACCCGGTC
>NZ_JAWLFK010000043.1:0-18766 GCF_041685615.1 Thioalkalivibrio sp. | reverse complement strand
GCGCGCACGGCGTTGCGGCTCCCTTGTGCAGAATGACTGCACGGCAGTCACCGCGCCTTGTTCGCACGCAAAAGCGACTCGAGCGCGAGCGTGTACATTAATCAGTGTCTCCCTTGATGGCCGAACCCTTCGCCCTGCCCAGTCCGTTCGCGGCCCTGATCGAGGCCACGCTGAACGAACATCTGGCGAGTGCCCCGAAGAAGGACCGGGCGCGGCTGGCCGGGCGTGCGATCGCGATCGTGATCGAGCCGCCGGGGATCGCGCTGTCGCTGGTCGGGGCTGCGGACCGGCTACAGGTCGTGGGCGGCGTCGAGTTACCGGTGGATGTGCAGCTCTCGGGCTCCCCGCTGTCGCTGGCCGCCGCGATGGCGCGCGACGACCGCTCCGGACTCACCATTACCGGCGATGCCACGGTGCTCTCCGATCTCCAGCACGCACTGCGCGACGCCGGGATCGACTGGGAGGACCTGTTCGAGCGCTTTGCCGGCGCCGGGGCGGCCGGACCGTTGCGGCACCTGCTGGACCAGGCACGCGACAGCCTGCGCCACCTGGGGCGACGCTCCGCCGAGGACACGGCCGACTACCTGCGCGACGAACTCGAATGGCTGCCGGCCGGCGGCGCGTTCGAGGCCTTCGCCGAGGACGTGGCCGACCTGCGTGATGGCGTTGCTCGCCTTGATGCCCGGCTGCGCCGTCTGGAGGCAGAGCCCTCCGCACCTGACGACCGGCAGGCCTGATGCGCCGCGCGCTGTACCGGGGCCTGCGGCTGTGGACCATTGCGCGGGTCCTGGTGCGCTATCGCCTGGATGTCATCCTGTTCACGCTGAAGCCGCTGCGCCCGCTCAGCTTCCTGCTCTACCTTGCCCCCTGGAACTGGTTCCGCCGCACCGAAGGCACCCGCGGCGAGCGCATCCGCCGTGCGCTGGAGGACCTGGGCCCGATCTTCATCAAGTTCGGACAGATGCTCTCGACCCGGCGTGACCTGCTGCCGGACGACATCGCGATCGAGCTCTCACGCCTGCAGGACCGGGTCCCGCCGTTCCCCAGCGATCAGGCGCGCGCCGTAATCGAGGCCGAACTCGAGCGCCCGATCGAGATTGCTTTCGCGGTCTTCGAGGACACGCCGATCGCATCGGCCTCCATCGCCCAGGTGCACGCGGCCACCCTGCAGGACGGGCGCGAGGTGGTGGTCAAGGTGGTCCGTCCGGGAATCCTCAAGACCATCCGCGCGGATCTCGAGGTGATGCACCTGTTCGCGGACCTCGCCGATCGCTACTGGTCCGAGGCCAAGCGCCTGCGCCCGCGCGAGGTCGTGGACGAATACGAAAAGACCGTCACCGACGAGCTGGACCTGATCCGCGAGGGCGCGAACGCCGCCGCGATCCACCGCAACTTCGAGGACAGCCACCTGCTGTACATCCCGGAGATCATCTGGGACTACACCCGCCGCAGCGTTGTCGTGATGGAGCGCATCGGCGGCATTCCGGTAGCCGACATCGCCGCCCTGCGCGAACGCAATGTGGACCTGAAGCTGCTGGCCGAGCGCGGGGTGGAGATCTTCTTCACCCAGGTGTTCCAGCACAACTTCTTCCACGCCGACATGCACCCGGGCAACATCTTCGTCGATGCTACCCACCCGGACGACCCGACCTACCTGGCGGTGGACTTCGGCATCGTCGGCTCGCTGCTGGACTCCGACCAGCGCTATCTGGCGGAGAACTTCCACGCCTTTTTCAACCGTGATTACCGCCGCGTAGCCGAGTTGCACGTGGAATCCGGCTGGGTGCCGAAGGACACCCGCGTCGACGAATTCGAGGCGGCCATCCGCACCGTGTGCGAACCGATCTTCCAGCGCCCGCTGGACGAGATCTCCTTTGGCCAGGTCCTGCTGCGCCTGTTCCAGACCGCGCGACGCTTCAACATGGAGGTCCAGCCGCAACTGGTGCTGCTGCAGAAGACCTTGCTGAACATCGAGGGCCTGGGCCGCCAGCTCTACCCACAACTGGACCTGTGGACCACCGCCAAGCCGTTCATCGAGAAGTGGATGCACGAGCGCATGGGCGTACGCGCGTTCATCCGCAATGCGCAGCAGCACCTGCCGCGCCTGCTGGCCCACCTGCCGGAACTGCCGATGCACCTGGAGAAGGCCCTGACGATCGAGGAGCAGCGTGCCGAGCGCGACGCCGCGCTACGCCAGCAAATCCGCGAGCTGGAAGAGGGCCTGCGCCGCCAGAACCGACGACGCCATGAGGCCTGGGGCGGCGCGGGACTGGTCGCCCTTGCGGGGCTCGCCACACAGCTGGAGGTATCCACCTGGCTGGGCCTGGCCTGGCCGGTCTGGCCGCTGGGCCTGCTTGGTGCAGCGATGCTGTTGTTCAGCCTGCGCCCGGGCCCCTACCGTCGCCCCGTCGACCGCGGCTGACTACCTCCCTTTCCGCGGCAGCGGCCGCTGGGTGTGTTCTCCCAATAATGAGAAAGAGAGCAGCCTCTGGCGGACGAAGACCGGCGGGCGTCCGGTCGCCGGGGGGCTCGGCTCCTACAGGGGCCGGGGCGGCCGAGTCCGCCCGGGTTCAGACATCGAGCAGTAAGCGCGCCGGGTCCTCGATGGCCTCCTTGATCGCGACCAGGAACTGCACCGCCTGGGCGCCATCGACCAGGCGGTGGTCGTAGGACAGGGCCACGTACATCATCGGCCTTATCACCACCTCGCCGTCCACCGCGACGGGACGCTCCTTGATCGCGTGCATGCCGAGGATCGCGCTCTGCGGCGGGTTCAGGATCGGCGTGGAGAACAGCGAGCCGAACACACCTCCGTTGGTGATGGTGAAGGTGCCACCGCGCAGCTCGTCAATGTCCAGCTTGCCGTCACGGGCGCGCTCGGCGAAATCGCGGATGCGCCGCTCGATATCGGCGATGGAGGCGTTGCCGGTGTCGCGCAGCACCGGCACCACCAGCCCGCGCGGCGAGGACACCGCGATGCCGATGTCGCTGTAGTGGTGGTAGACGATCTCCTCACCGTCGAGTGCTGCGTTGATCACCGGGAAACGTTCCAGCGCGCGCGTGGCCGCGGCCACGAACAGCCCCATGAAGCCGAGCTTGATGGAGTGGCGCTTCTCGAAGGTCTCCTTGTAGCGTCCGCGCAGGGCCATCGCCGCGGACATGTCGATCTCGTTGAAGGTGGTCAGCATCGCGGTGGACTGCTTGGCCTCCAGCAGCCGCTCGGCGATGCGCGCGCGCAAGCGGGTCATGGGCACGCGCTCAATGCGCTCGGCACGGTCCGTCGCTTCGCCAGCGCGCGCCGCTGGCTGAACGGATGCGCCGGAGTCCGGCGCCTGCGGGCCCGGACGATCCCCGGAACCCGCGGCCCGCTGGTCACGAACGCGCTCGACATCCTCGCGCTGAATACGCCCGTCTTCTCCGGTCCCCTCGACCTCCCCGGCACTGAGCCCGGCCTCCTGCAACAAGCGCCGAACGGAGGGAGAGGGCGGCGGCGCACTGCCGGCTTCCTCCGTCGCCGCACTGGAGGCGCCGGACTCGGCGGCGGGGCGTTCCTCCCGTGCGTCGGCCGCCGGGGCGGGCTCGGCAGGCGGCGCCTGATCCGCTGTCTTCGCCGGCGCCGGTTCGTCGCCGGCCTCGTCTTCCGCATCCTCCGACGCGGCCTCGGCCGGTCCCAGATAGCCCAGCACGGCGTCGGCCTTGACCACGTCGCCCTCGCTGGCGGAAAGCTCCACCAGGGTGCCCGCGCTCGGTGCGGAGACCTCGAGGACGACCTTGTCGGTCTCCAGCTCGGCAATCAGTTCGTCGCGCTTGACGGTGTCGCCGGCCTTCTTGTGCAGGGCGATCACGGTCGCGTCGGCGACCGACTCGGGGAGTTCCGGAACCTGGATCGGAGTGCGGTCGGATGCCATCTCGCTTCCTTGTGCTGTGCGTCAGTGTGAAATCTTCAGGGGGTCGGATGCGGGGTGTCGCGCGAGCTGATCGGCCCGAACGCGCGCTCGAGCAAGTCCTTCAGCTGCGCCTTGTGCACCTCGGGGTAGCCTACGGCGGGCGCGGCGGCCGGGGGCCGCGCGACCGCGTGCAGGGTCTGCCCGCGCACCGCCAGCAGCGGGTTGATGCGGGGCGCGACGAACTCCAGGTAGCCCTGGTTCTCCGGCTCGTCCTGCACCCAGACGAATTCGTGTGCCTCCGGGTAGCGGCCCAGCAACTCGGTCAGGCGTTCATCGGGGAAGGGGTAACACTGCTCCAGGCGCAGGATCGCCGTATCCGTGTGCTCGCCCTCGGCCTGGCGTGCAGCCAGATCGTAGAAGATGCGCCCACTGGTCATCAGCACACGCTGTACCTTGCCCGAATCCTCGATGCGGTCGTCGTCGATCACCGTCTGATACTGCCCAGAGGCCAGTGCATCGAGGTCGGAGACCGCGTCCTTGTGCCGCAAGAGGCTCTTCGGGGTCATCACGATCAGCGGTTTGCGGTAGGGCCGCAGCATCTGCCGGCGCAGCAGGTGAAACATCTGTGCCGGCGTGGTCGGCACACAGACCTGCATATTCTCCTGCGCCGCCAGCTGGAGGAAACGCTCTGGGCGCGCCGAGGAGTGTTCCGGCCCCTGGCCCTCGTAGCCATGGGGCAGCAGGAGGGTCAAGCCGGACAGGCGCCCCCACTTCTGTTCGCCGGAGGAGATGAACTGGTCGATAACCACCTGGGCGCCGTTGACGAAATCACCGAACTGCGCCTCCCAGATCACCAGGGCCTCGGGCGCGGCAGTGGCATAGCCGTACTCGAACGCCAGCACGCCCTCCTCGGACAGCAGCGAATCGATCACCAGAAAGCGCGGATGGTCCGGGTCCAGGCGCCGCAGCGGCACGATGGCGTTGCCGGTCTCCTGGTCGTGCAGCACGGCATGGCGATGGAAAAAGGTGCCGCGGCTGGAGTCCTGCCCGGACAGGCGGATGCGGTAGCCGTCCTGGATCAGCGCGCCGTAGGCCAGGGTCTCGGCCGCGCCCCAGTCCAGCGGTTGCTCGCCCCGCGCCATCGCCACGCGGGCATCGAGAATCTTCTGCACGCGGTCGTTGGGGCGAAAATCCTCGGGCGGCGTGGAGAGCTGCTCGAGGATGCGCGCCAGACGATCGACAGGGGCCCCGGTCTCCACGTCCTGATCCCAGGTCTGGTTCACGTAGGGGCCCCAGTTGGTGGAGGACCCGGCGTGCCCGTTGCGCTCGCGCAACAACGACAGCGCCACCGGCTGACCGGCATCCAGCCGACCGCGATAGTCCTCCAGCGCCTGCTCCTGGGCATCCTTGGTGGTCAGACCGTCCCGGATCAGGCGCGTGGCGTAGCGTTCGCGAGTGGTCGGCAATTCGCGGATGCGGTGGTACATCCGCGGCTGGGTGGCCGCCGGCTCGTCCGCCTCGTTGTGGCCCTGGCGGCGGTAACAAACGAGGTCGATGACGACGTCCTTGCCGAAACGCATGCGATAGTCCAGCGCGATCTGGGTGACGAACACCACGGCCTCGGGGTCGTCGCCGTTCACGTGCAGGATGGGTGCATTCACCATTTTGGCGACATCGGTCGCGTAGTGCGTCGATCGGGAATCTTTCAGGGTCGAAGTGGTAAACCCGATCTGGTTGTTCACCACTACGTGTACGGTCCCCTTGGTGGAGAAGCCCCGGGTCTGGGACATGTTCAGGGTCTCCATGACCACACCCTGCCCGGCGAAGGCGGCATCGCCATGGATCACCACCGGCATCACGCGGTTGCCCTTGCGATCCCCGATGCGCACCTGGCGCGCGCGCACCGAGCCCTCCACCACCGGGGTCACGATCTCCAGGTGCGAGGGATTGAAGGCCAGGGCGAGGTGAACCGGACCGCCCGGTGTTTCGAGATCCGAGGAAAAGCCCATGTGGTACTTCACATCCCCGGTCCCGCGGTCGTCGCGCGGTCGCCCCTCGAACTCGTTCGCCAGCTCCTCGGGCGACTTGCCGAACAGGTTGACCAGCACGTTCAAGCGCCCGCGATGGGCCATGCCCACCACAAGCTCCTGCAACCCGCGCGCGCCACCGCGCTGGACCAGGGCGTTCAGCAAGGGGATCAGGCTCTCCGCTCCTTCCAGGGAGAAGCGCTTCTGGCCGACGTAGCGCCGGTGCAGATACCGCTCCAGGCCCTCCGCGGCGGTCAGCCGCTCGAGGATCGCCAGGCGGGTATGGTCATCGAAACCGAAGTAGCCATGTGCCGACTCCAGGCGCTCCTGTAGCCAGCGCTTCTCGTCCGTCGCCATCAGGTGCATGTATTCCGCGCCAATGCTGGCGCAGTAGGTCTCCTTCAGGACCCGCTCGATGTTGTCCAGCGAGACACGCCCGTCAATGAACAGAGAGCCCGGGTCAAAGGTGACATCGGGGCCAACCCGGTCCAGACCGTGGTGTTCCCGGCTCAGTTCGCGCGGGGGGTCGGGCGATTCCCGCTCCAGTGGATCGAGGCGGGCGCCGAAATGACCGAGATAGCGGTAGGCATTGATGAACTGCAACACGCGGATCTGCAACTGCTCGTGCTCGAGATCCGGACGATCGGTTGAACGCCGGCGGCGTTCCGGGCGCGCGCCGCCCTCCAGCGAGCGAAAGTAGTCGGCCCAGGCCGGCGGAACCGAGTCGGGGTCCTTGCGATAGCGCTCCAGCAGACCCTCGGCGAAGGCGAGGTTGTCCGGGTGCAGTTCCTGCCCGGATACGGGGCTGTCCAGCCGGTGCCGGGATGGCATCTCGTTCATTCGCGGTCTTCCCATTCCTGATGCGCCTACCCTTGTGACTCCGTCGGCGCGCGAGGTTCCCCTTGGAACGTTGACGCAGGCTGGCTTCGAGGGTAGCGCGTTTGCCCGGCCGAAGGCACACGGACCGCGTGCGGAACGTGCGATTCCCGCGCGCTTTCCCTACCATTCGCGCATGGATGTCTCCCCCCTGCTCGATTCCCTGAACCCGGCCCAGCGCGAGGCCGTGGCCGCCCCGCCGCAACCGCTGCTGGTCCTGGCCGGCGCCGGCTCCGGCAAGACCCGCGTGCTGGTGCACCGCATTGCCTGGCTGATCGGCGTGGAGGGCGTGGCCCCGCACAGCCTGCTGGCGGTCACCTTCACCAACAAGGCGGCGGCCGAGATGCGCGGGCGCATCGAGTCTCTGCTCGGCCACCCCGCGACCGGGCTGTGGGTCGGCACCTTCCACGGCCTGGCCCACCGCCTGCTGCGCCAGCACTGGCAGGAGGCGAACCTGCCACAGGGCTTCCAGATCCTGGACTCCGACGACCAGCTGCGCATGATCAAGCGCGTGCTGCGCGGCCTGGAACTGGACGAGTCGCGCTGGCCGCCGAAGCAGGCGCAGTGGTACATCAATGCGCGCAAGGATGAGGGCTCGCGCCCCGAACACCTCCCGGATACCGGCGACCCGGTGGCCCGCCAGTGGGTGCGCGTCTACACCACCTACCAGCAGGCCTGCGAACGCGCCGGCGTGGTGGACTTCGCCGAGCTGATGCTGCGTTCGCTGGAGCTGCTGCGCGACAACCAGGCGCTGCTGGAGCACTACCGCACACGCTTTCGCCACGTGCTGGTGGACGAGTTTCAGGACACCAACGACATCCAGTACGCCTGGCTGCGCCTGCTCGCCGGCGACAGCCCGGTGTTCGCCGTGGGCGACGACGACCAGTCCATCTACGGCTGGCGCGGCGCGAAGATCGAGAACATCCAGCACTTCCAGAAGGACTACCCGGGCACCCAGGTGGTACGCCTGGAACAGAACTACCGCTCCAGCGCCAACATCCTGAATGCCGCCAACGCCCTGATCCGGCACAACTCCGGACGCCTCGGCAAGGAGCTGTGGACCGAGGACAAGGAGGGCGCGCCGGTACGCCTGTACACCGCGCTGAACGAGCAGGAAGAGGCGCGCTTCATCGCCGACACCATCGCCCGCCATGTGGACGAGGGCGGGCTGTACCGCGAGTGCGCGGTGCTGTACCGCTCCAACGCCCAGTCGCGCGTGCTGGAAGAGACCTTTATCGGCCGGCGCATGCCCTATCGGGTCTACGGCGGCCTGCGCTTCTTCGAGCGCCAGGAGATTCGCGATGCGCTGGCCTACCTGCGCCTGGCGGGCAACGGCGATGACGACGCCGCCTTCCTGCGTGTAGTCAACCAGCCCCCGCGCGGGATCGGCGAGAAGACCCTGGAAGGTCTGCGCCAGGCCGCCCAGGCGGCGGACACCAGCCTGCTGCAGGCCGCCACCCACGCGGTGGATTCCGACACCCTGCCCGGGCGGGCGCGCAACGCGGTTGCCGGCTTCGTGCAGCTCGTCCGAACCCTGCAGCAGGAACTCCCGCGCCAGCCGCTGGCCGATCAGGTGGAGCAGGCCATCGAGCGCGCGGAACTGCGCGAGCACTACAAGAAGGAAAAGGGCGAGCGCGGCGAGGCGCGGCTGGAGAACCTGGACGAACTGGTCGGGGCCGCGCGCGCCTTCGACATGGAATCCACCGTCGAGAGCGAGGAAGGCGAGGGCAATCGCCTGACCGAATTCCTCGCTCACGCGGCGCTGGAGGCCGGCGAGGGCGCGGCCGACCCGCACGAGGATGCGGTGCAGATGATGACCCTGCACTCGGCCAAGGGCCTGGAATTCCCGCTGGTCTTCCTGACCGGCATGGAGGAGGGCCTGTTCCCCAACGCGCGCTCGCTGGAAGAGCCGGGGCGGCTGGAGGAGGAACGCCGCCTGGCCTACGTCGGCATGACGCGCGCCGAGAAGGAGTTGTACCTGATCCATGCGGAGACGCGGCGGCTGTACGGGCGCGAGTCCTACAACGTCGCCTCGCGCTTCATCAACGAGATCCCGGAAGACGCGCTGGAGGTCCTGCGCCCGCAGGCCTCGCCGTACGGCGCGGGGCGCTTTGCCGCGGCCCGGCAGAAGACGGCGGGGTTCGGGTCCATGGATGCACAGGCCGCCGAGGCCTCCGCGGCGGGCCTGGCGATCGGCGCACGGGTGCACCACGCGAAATTCGGCGAGGGCCTGATCACCCAGTTCGAGGGCTCCGGCAACTCGGCCCGGGTCCAGGTGAACTTCGCCCACACCGGCTCCAAGTGGCTGGTGCTGAGCTTCGCCAAGCTCGAAGTCCTGTAATGCCCTGATCAGCGGGCACACCCGGCCCGCGCTACCGAGCGAGACCTTGCGGCCTTCTCCGTGCACTCCGTGGTACACGCGCCCTTGCCCCTCTTCGTATCCTCGCGCGCTTCGGGGTGACACCAAAAAGCCCCGCCGGGGCCGGGCTTCGGGTCGAGCATGCGAAGGGCGGTTATTCGATCTTGATATAGGCGAAGTCTTCCTCGTTCTGCAGCTCGGCCACGCGTACCACGCCCGAAGGGACGAAGTTGACGTGGTCGTAGACCAGCTCCTCGTCCAGGCCGACCTGCGAGCGGGTGATCTCGCACAGCTCAAGCTTCACGCCGTGCGTGCTGGCGAGACTCATCAGGCGGCCGCGCAGGGTGTCGCGCTCCTCCTTGAGCTCCTCGTCGGCCTCGAACGGGGTATCGTCGAGGTTGTCGTCGGTCAGAAAGCGGATGCCGTGCGCCACGAAGACGATGCGCACGTCGGCGTCGATGAACTCGTTCTGGTAGTGCGTCATCATGTTGTTGATGCTGGTCAGCATCGCGGAGAAGCGGCGCGGATCGGCAAAGTCGGCGTGATAGACCACCTTGGCCTCCGGTTCGGAGGCCTTGACCTGCGGCATGAAGGCCAGGCTGGCCAGCAGCAACGCGGTCAACAACAGGCCGATACCGGCGCCGGTGGCGTGGCGGCGGGTGTATTCGGGGGATACGGGGAACATGCGAGCCTCCTTTGGAATTTTCATTGTCGCCCCCTTACACACTAGACGGATTGGTCGGCCGGGGCCATTCGCAACGGCACCATCCTTCCGGTTGACCTGACGACCGCATTTTGGGTATGCTCGCCGCCTTTTCCGGAACCTAGCGATTCAACGCGAGGGAAGTACTTTGGCGAATATTGCTTCTGCCCGTAAGCGGGCCCGTCAGGCGGTCAAGAACCGCGCTCACAACATGGCGTTGCGCTCCCGTTTCCGCTCGGCCCTGAAGGCCGTGCTGAAGCCGCTGCACAAGGGCGATGCCCAGGCGGCGGCCGAGGCCTACCAGTCGGCCGTGCCGGTGATCGACAAGACCGTGAGCAAGGGCCTGATCCACAAGAACAAGGCGGCTCGCCACAAGAGCCGCCTGAACGCCCGCATCCGCGCCACGGCCCAGGGCTAAGCCCCAGGCCCCCGGGCCGGCCTCGCGCCGGCCACGGTCAAGGTGAGTCGCTAGGCCGCGCCCCGGTTTCGGGGCGCGGCCTTTTGCGTGGGCGCTTTTCGGGTGGGTGGATGGGCACTTCGGACGGGGGTTCCCACCACACCGGCGCCGGCGGCCGCTCAGGGATCGATGACCCGCGCCTCACCTTCGCCGCGCGGATCGGACGCCGCCTCCAGGCGGTCGGCATCGCGTTCCCACAGGAGCGCGTGCATGTCGCCGAACGGGCGTACCTGCGGGACCAGCTGATGCCCGCGGGAGACCAGCTGACCGCGCAACTCGGCGTCGAAGGCCCCGGTCTCGTGTTCCACGCGGTCCGGTAGGTACTGGTGGTGATAGCGCGGCGCCGCGACCACGTCCTCGATGGTTTGCCCCTCGAGCACCCCGAAAATGCCGTGCAGGACCATGGTGATGATGCGGCTGCCCCCCGGGGTACCCAGGATCGCCACACGCTCGCCGGTCTCGACAAAGGTCGGGCTCATGCTCGACAGCGGCCGTCGCTGCGGGGCAATGGCATTGGCCTCGAAACCCACCAGTCCGTAGGCGTTCGGCTCGCCTGGCTTGGCCGAGAAGTCGTCCATCTCGTTGTTCAGCAGCACGCCCGTGCCCGGCACCACGTAGCCGGAGCCGAACGGGTAGTTGAGTGTGAGCGTCGCCGCGACACGATTGCCGTCGGCGTCGATCACCGAAAAGTGGGTGGTCTCCCGGCTCTCGGCCGGCGCGACATCGTGGCGCTCCGCCTGCGGCTCCACCGACAGCGGCAGGTAGCGGCTGGGAGTGGCCGTATCCGGGTGGATCGTCGCCCGCAGCCCGGCCGCGTAGTCACGCGACAGCAACCGTTCCAGCGGCATGTCGACATGGTCCGGGTCGCCCAGGTACTCGGCGCGGTCACGGTAGGCACGACGCATGGCCTCGATGGTCAGATGGACGCGCATGTCCGGCGCCAGCGCCTCGAGGTCGTAGAACGACAGGATGTTCAGGATCTGACCCAGGGCAACGCCCCCGGAGGACGGCGGCGATGCCGTGGTGATCTCGGCGCCGCGATAGTCGAGGCGGACGGGATCGCGCTCGACCACCGCGTAGCCGGCCAGGTCCTCGAGCGTCCAGATACCGCCGGCCTCGCGCACCCCTTCCACCAGGCGTTCGGCCAGTTCGCCGGTGTAGAAGCCATCGCGGCCGGCGTCCGCCAGTCGCCGCAGGGTCGCGGCGAGATCCGGCTGGAGCAGGGACGTGCCCTCGTCCGGCAGGCGACCGTCGTCCAGGTAGATGTCGCGGGCGCCGGCACCGTCGCGCAGGGCCTGATGACGGAAGCCCGCCATCTGCAGGTAGCGCCCGCTGACCGGAACGCCGTCCTCGGCCAGGCGGATCGCCGGGGCCAGGCTGTCCGCCAGGGAAAGCCGCCCGTAGGTCCCGGCAATGTGATCCATGCCCGCCGGCATGCCGGGGATCCCGGCAGCGAGCGCGCCATCCAGCGACAGGCCGTCGATCACCTCGCCGTCCGCGTCCAGATACATGTCGCGGGCGGCCGCCGCGGGGGCGGTCTCGCGGGCATCGACCATCACGCTGCGCCCGGTTTCGGCCTCGTGCAGCAGGAAGAACCCCCCGCCGCCAAGACCGGAGCCATAGGGCTCGGCCACGCCCAACGCGGCGGTGATGGCGACGGCGGCATCGAAGGCATTCCCGCCATCGCGCAATACGGCCTCACCCGCCGCGGTGGCGGCCGGATGGGCGGTTGCCACCGCGTGCTGTCCGGGCCCGGCAAAAGCCAGCGGCGGCGCCAGCGTCAGGGTGACAAGGACCGCGCCGTGCAGCAGAGGACGATGCCAGTCCATGCGGAGACCTACTTCGCGGCCATCAGGGCTTCGTACTTGGCCTCCAGTTGCTCGCGCGTCTCCTTGCGATCCGGGTCCAGCGGGATGCAGTCCACCGGGCAGACATCCTGGCATTGCGGCTCGTCAAAATGCCCGACGCATTCGGTACACAGGTTGGGGTCGATCTCGTAGATCTCGTCCCCCGGGTAGATGGCCTCGTTCGGGCACTCGGGTTCGCACACATCGCAGTTGATGCATTCGTCGGTGATCATCAGGGCCATGGGGGTTCCTCGTATCCAGTCGCGGGGCCCGGCTAGCGAGCGACGCCGTTTTGTTCGGCCAGCATGCGTGCCACGCCGGGGCTCACGAATTTTGAGACGTCTCCGCCCAGTCGGGCGATTTCCCGTACCAGGCTCGAGGAGACGAAGCTGTATTCCTCGGCCGGCGTCAGGAACAGCGTTTCGACCTCCGGAGCAAGCTGGCGGTTCATCGCCGCGAGCTGGAATTCGTGCTCGAAGTCGGACACGGCGCGCAGGCCGCGCAGGATTACGTTGGCCCGCTGCGCATGGACAAAATGCGCCAGCAGGACATCGAACCCCTGCACCTCCACGCCGGGCATTTCTCCCACGGCCTCGCGAGCCAGGGCCACGCGGGTCTCCAGCGCAAACGCGGGCCCCTTGTTCGGGTTCGCCGCCACCGCGATCACCACCCGATCGAACAGCCGGGCGGCACGGCGCACGATATCGGTGTGCCCGTGGGTAATCGGGTCGAAGGTGCCAGGATAGATGGCGGTAACGGACATGAGCGAAAGGCCGGCCGGGAAAGTCCCCATTAGACCGCAAGCACCCCGACCAGACAAAATACAGCCCACGCATGCCGCGACCCGCTCCAATCAAGGACTGCCCGATGAGTGACGACTACCGCCCCCCGCTCGCCGACTACTGGGACCAGCTCGAGTCCCGCTACGGTGGCGGCTTCAACTTTCACCAGATCTCGCGCGACGAACTGGCGCAGCTGGTGGAGCACCTGCGCCACGCGGTGAAGGACGACCCGCAGGTCACGGATGTGGAAAAACAGAACCTGGGCCTGGTGCTCAAGCACGCCGAACAGACCCTCGAAAAGCGCAAATAGGGCTCGTCACCGCAATCCCGGCCGCGGCGAGACGAAACCGCGCGGGACAACAATAATTGCATCCCCTCAATTGCATCCCCTCACCGGTCGCGGTATCGCGTCGCGGCTCGCCCTGACGGCTCAGCGGGCACCCGCCTCGAATGCGGTAGCGCAGGGCGGCAACGCGCGACACGCGGCCCCGCCGTCCGGTGCATCCGCGGCCGCACCGAGGGTGCGGGCGTAGGCGCCCGGCCCCGCGAGACCGGCCGCGCAACTCGCCGCCTCGCGCGCCTGTTCACCGCACTCCCGGGCGATCAGCACATGCGCCAGGTTGTTCCAGCCCTCGTGGCGTGCCGGATCGCGCTCGACGAGCGCCCGCAGGGCGTCCTCGGCCGTGGGCAGATCGCCCTGGGCAAACGCCACATTGGCCCGGCCGACATAGGGGATCGGCTCGTCGGGCCAACGCTCCATCGCCATCTCGTAACCGGTGGCCGCCGCCGCGAACCGCCCGGTCTGCTCCAGCTCGTTGACCGCCCGCAACCAGCGCAGCGGAGTGGCCGTCGCCGGCAGGGTATCCGGCGCCATCACCAGGAAGGCCCAGCGCTCCCCGCGTGCCCAGGTCCGCTCGAAGCGCGCGAAGGCGTTCACGTGGCGCTGGATGGGGCCGCTGCGCAGGAAGATCTCCCGGTCGTCCAGGTCATAGCCGATGACGACCGCAAAGTGCCATTCGGGGATCAGGGCGATGCCGAGATTCTGGAACACCACGACCGGGTTGCCCGCGGCCACCTCGCGCAGGATGGACTCGAGCTGCGGCTCGATGCGGTAGGCGACCTGGTCGCGCGCGCGCACCGCCGCGCGCATCTCGGCCTGCAGGCTGCCCTCGCGGGCGGGGATGTAGACCTCGTCGATCAGGTCATCCAGCGCGGCGTCGATGCCCCGGGCATTCAGGGCGGTGGCCAGCGCGGCGGGGCCGCACTGGTACTGCTCCTGGGGAAAGAAGGGGGTGTCCGTCAACTCCACGCGCGACGGCAGGTCCGCCGGACGCTCGCTGGCCAGGCCCGCGCTCTGCGGCGCGGTCGCGCAACCACCCAAGCCGAGCGCGGCGAGCCCCAGCCCGCAAACAAGAACGGCGAGCCCGAAGGCTCGCCGTCGACTGATAGATGTCATGGCCTGGCCAGGGAACCACTGATCAATGTACACGCTCGCGTTGGCACCCCTGGTTTTTCGAGACAAGACGCGTCGTGCAGCGGGTAGTGGTTCTACCCGCAAGCGGCGCGACGCAGGATCGGGGAACCAGGGGTACCAACCCCACAATCCATTGAAAAGCAGGCGCTCGGCCGCTTTTACGTGGGAACGGCATTGCGGCTCCTCTGTGCAGAATGACTGCACGGCAGTCACCGCGCCTTGTTCGCACGCAAAAGCGACTCGAGCGCGAGCGGGTACATTGACCAGTGTTTCCCTAACGGCTGCCGCGCGCCGGACCCACGAACGAGAAGATGTCGGTCACGCCCACCGCATCGAGAATCACGAACACCACGAACACGATAGCAACCACGCCGAGGGCACTGGCGGCGCCGGCCGGATCGGTCCCCATGTGTGCCTCCAACCGGGCCAGTTCCTCGTCGGTCAGGCGAGCCACGCGCTGCTCGGCGCGCTCGGGGTCGACGCCCATCTCGACCAGCTGGGCGCGAACCTCGGCATCATTGAGCTGTTCCAGCAGCTGGGCACGGGTGTCATCCACGCTGGCCTGCTGGATCATGCTGCCGGTATCCAGCAGGCCCGCACCGGCGAATGCCGGCGTGGCGGGCAGCAGGGTCAGTGCCAGCGCGATCAGAAAAGCCGCGGGAGCGGATAGGACTCGACGGAACGAATGTACACGCATGGGCAATTCCTTGAACGGGATGGGTGTCTCCATGAAGTGTAGCCCGCCCGCGCCGCAAGGGGCCGGCCGCGACGTAAAATTGCGGCCAGAATCCCAGCCCTCAGTCTTCGTCAGGGGCGTCAATTACGTTGACTTCGTACTCCAGCACCTCGACACCGCGCGCCCAGGCACCCCCGCACACGGAGTTGTCACGCGTGCGCTCCTCCGTGGCCCCCGGCGCCAGCGTGCGCCAAAGGCGGGTGGTCGTCCGCACGTCGTCTTCCAGCTCCCCCGGGCAGTTGTAGGCAGTCTTGGTGACGCGCACCTCCAGCCAGTCGTCGGTATTGTTGGTGGCACGCCACTGGCCACGAACGTTGGCGCAGCCATACTCGCGCATGCGGTATTCGAAGGTGACCTCGTCCGGGGAGCCGTCCGCCGGGGCAAAATAGGCCCCCTGCGCGGCCACCTGACCCGGAGCCAGAAAAGCCGCCGCGAGGACGCTGGCGGCCGAGAAGGCAAGCGTGCGGTTCAGGGTTCGCGTGTACATCGTTTCCTCCATCCGGTATCCGGTGTTTGCTCCCGTCTTGCGCGGGTCTGGCACTGTCATATATAGACGCCGGAGCGGCCGATTCTGTGCCGATCCCGGTTGCCCGGTGGGGTCTTTCGCTGTCCCGGCCGGAGCCATGCAATTCATCCTCGCAAAGGGAACTGACACGCACATGAACGAGATCGTGCCCGATTCCACCCTGACCTGCCCGGAATGCGGGCATCAGAAGTCGGAGACGATGCCCACCGACGCCTGCCAGTGGTTCTACGAGTGCTCCGGATGTGGCGCCCTGCTGAAACCGCTGCCCGGGGACTGCTGCGTGTTCTGCTCCTATGGCAGCGTCCCCTGTCCGCCCATTCAGCAGGAGGGGCCGGGGGGCTGTTGCTCGTCCTCATGAACCGGATCCACGCGACCGCAGTCCTGGAACGCCTTCGCGCTGACTTCCCTCTGGAGCAGCGCCTGCGGAAGTCCCCCGAAGCCGTGCGCACCGCCTATCTCGAAGTGCTGGAACACTGGCACCAAAACGGGCGACCACCCGAGGCCCTGGGCCTGGATGGCGACACGATCGCGCAACTGGCCGCGCTGGATGCCGTGGCCCACCAGGCCCAGGGCCTGGGCTGCTACCCATACAGCGCCGGCCCGGGCGACATTACGGTCACCCGGCCCGATGGCGGCTCGGTGGTGGCGATGTGCGCCCTCGATGCCCTCGCTGTCCCCATGCTCGAGCGTACGGACAGCCG
This sequence comes from Thioalkalivibrio sp., assembly GCF_041685615.1. GTDB lineage: Bacteria > Pseudomonadota > Gammaproteobacteria > Ectothiorhodospirales > Ectothiorhodospiraceae > Thioalkalivibrio. Next base: position 2,391 of record NZ_JAWLFK010000043.1, on the reverse strand, counting down.
GATCGAGGCGGCCTGCAGCCACTGTGGCAAGGCCCTGGCACTGCAGTCCGCGCCCGGCGGCGTGGCTGGGAACAACACCATCGCCGTGCATTACCGGCCCCGCCGTGCCAGGCACACCCCGTGCTGCACAAGCCTTTGTGACGGCATTACCTTCGTCTGTGGGAAGTGCGCACCTGCCAGGCATCCGGACTATCTGCGGCTGGTCGAAGCGGATGCCGTCGCGCGGCAATTCTTCGCCTTTCAACGGGCCTGGCTGGACGCCCGGCCCGGGTCAGCCGGGGGTCACGAGTCGGCGTTGACCTCGAACGGCGGGCAACGCTTTGGCAACAACTCGCCGCGGATGCGCGGGTAACAGGGCAGCCCCCGCTCGAATGGGGGGGCGTCCTCCCCCTGGATCAGCGGACGCAGGTAGTCACGCGCGGCCTGGGTAATCCCGTAGCCATCCGGGGTGATGTACTCGCGCGGCATGCCCTGCTCGATGTCAGCCACCGTCTCCAGCGGAGTAAACGCGATACTCCAGCGATAGGGGTCATTGGAGTCGCGCCGGATGGTGGGCATGAAGGCGTCCTCGCCAGCCACCACGCCCTCCACCGCCGCCCGGCCACAGCCATAGGCCTGCTCCACATCCACCTTCGACGCGATGTGCCGCGAGGCGCGCTGGATATAATCCACCACGGCCCAGTGCAGCTTGTGTCCGGTCTGTTCGCGGATCAGCTCGGCCAGGCGCGGGGCGGCGCCGCCGAGCTGGGTGTAGGCGTACACATCGTGGCTCTGCGCCACCGAGAACAGCTTGCCGTCCGGATTCTTGAGGCCCTCGGAGACGACCACTACGCAGTACCCGTGGCGTTCGATCGTCCGGTTGAGGTGGTCGATGAAGTCGTCCCGATCAAACGGGGTCTCGGCAAACAGGATCAGCATCGGTGGCTGGCCGTCGAACTCCTGCGCCAGCGCGGCAGCGGCCGCCAGCCAGCCGGCGTGGCGGCCCATCACCTCCATCACGAACACCTTGGTGGAGCTGGTGTGCATGGACTCGACGTCCAGGCTGGCCTCGCGCACCGCGGTGGCGATGAACTTGGCGGCCGAGCCGAAGCCGGGACTGGAGTCCGTCACGGCAAGGTCGTTGTCGATGGTCTTGGGCACGCCGATCGCCTTGATCGGAAAGCCCATGCGGTCGCCCATCCTCGCAATCTTCAGCGCGGTATCCATGGAACCCCCGCCTCCGTTGTAGAAGAAGGTGCCGATGTCATGGGCGCGAAAGACCTCGACCAGGCGTTCGTACTGCTCCGGATCCTTGTCGGGGTCGCCAAGATCGAAGCGGCAGGAGCCAAACGCCCCGCCCGGCGTATGCCGCAGCGCGGCCAGGGTCAGCGGATCCTCCTGATCGAGGTCGATGATCTCCTCGCGCAGCACACCCAGGATGCCGTCACGCGCGGCAAAGATCTTGCCGAAATGCGCCGGGTGGGCGCGCACGGCCTCGATCACTCCCCAGGCGCTGGCGTTGATGACAGCGGTCACCCCACCCGACTGGGCATACAGCGCGTTCTGCGGCATGGAAAACCTCTCCCTTTGTGTAAGGACCTGCCAAGGCGGTTCGGCGCTTTTGCTACACTACGCCGTCTTTTACCCGGCGCGGCGGCAGCCCAGACCTCTCGATCGCGCGGAATTCATCCACTATCAAGGCTACTAGCATCATGCATATCGGCACCACTCTGACCAACTGCATCATCGAAACCCAGCGCGGCATCCAGAGCGCGACCGGCGAATTCACCGGTCTGCTCAACGATATCTCCGTGGCCTGCAAGAAGATCTCCAACCTCGTCGACAAGGGGGACCTGGTCGGCGTTCTCGGTTCCGCCGGCTCCGAGAACGTGCAGGGCGAGACCCAGAAGAAGCTCGACATCATCACCAACGAGGTGTTCATCGAGAGCCTGAGCCACAACGGCCACGCCGCCGGCCTCGCCTCCGAAGAGCTGGACGAGATCTGCGAGATGCCGGCCGGCGAGCCGCGCGGTCACTACCTGGTCCTGTTCGACCCGCTGGATGGCTCCTCCAACATCGACGTGAACGTCTCGGTCGGCACCATCTTTTCCATCCTGAAGGCACCGGAAGGGGTCACGGATCCCAAGACCGAAGACTTCCTGCAGCCGGGCACCAAGCAGGTCGCCGCCGGCTACTGCCTGTACGGCCCATCCACCATGATGGTGATGACGACCGGCCAGGGCGTGAAGATGTTCACCCTGGACAAGGACTTCGGCGAGTTCCTGCTGACCAAGGACAGTGTGCAGATCCCGGCGGAAACGCAGGAGTTTGCGATCAACATGTCCAACAGCCGCTTCTGGGAGGCCCCGGTCAAGCGCTACATCGACGAGTGTCTGGCCGGCAAGGAAGGCG
>NZ_JAWLFK010000042.1:0-19463 GCF_041685615.1 Thioalkalivibrio sp. | reverse complement strand
GGGCTCGTGGGCGACTGCATCGCCGGGTTCCAGTTCCGCCCGTGCCAGCGCGAGATCCGCTCGCGTCAGAACCTTTCCAGTGGTGTCTTCGGGGTGATAGAGGGTCGCGGCAACATGAAGCGTCAGGGCTTCGGGCGCCTCGTTGCCGAGTGCGTCCCGGACCCCGCTCAACAGGGACTGCGCGAACCGGTGACTGTCCGCGATACTGTCACCGAAGGCTGCCATGTCGGAACCGTTGAGCCGTCCCGCGGCGCCGTACTCGGTATCGGCGACGGCCTGGTCGAGGACCTTCGCGATCCGGGCGAGCAGTCCATCGAGGTGCTGGTGGCCGACGATCTGGTTGAGCGTGGCCAGGTCGTGGATGCGGAGTACCACGAGGCTGCCGGAGGAACCGGCATGCCGGTTATCCAGCGAGGCCTGCAGGCGGGCGAGAAACGGTTCCCGGGCAAGCAGGCCCGTCACGTCATCGTGTTGCAGTCGGGTCTTCAGGCGTTCCAGTCGTCGCGACTCCTCCGCGAGCATCCCGCGGACATGCTCCGTCAGTCGGTTCATGGCGCGTACCAGTGCACGGAATTCCCATGTCCGCGGTTCGGGGGTGGTGATGAAGCGGCGTGCGCCTACCGCCTCGGCCTGCTCCACGACATGCCCGAGGGGCTGGATGAGCCGTCCGAGCAGGAACGAGCCCAGCAGACCGATGATCAGGAGCCCTGCAGTGAAGATTGCCGTCAGGCGCAGGGTGCCGGCCCAGAGCTCTTCGTAGGCGTAATTGGTCTGGCTCTCGACCATCAGGGTGCCAAAGGACGACCAGCCGTCGGACACCTGCGCCACCCCGGGGCGGACATCGAAGTTCAGGGTGTCGATAAACCAATCCGGGACACCCTGTGGTGTTTCGGGATTGCGTCGTTCCAATATGAGATCACCCGCGGGATCCTCGAGCCGGATATGGCGGTAATGGCCGGTATCGAACTGGGAGGCGATCTGCAATTCGACGGTCGTATCGTCCTTGGGCATCTGGGAAAGCGACAGTGCAAGCGAGGCGGCATTGTCGATGTTCTTGGTCAGGATCTGCTGGGCCAGATAGTTGCGTGCCGACACCGTGCTGGCGACAACGCTCACCAGCAGCGCGAGCAGCATGATGATGGCCACCGCGATCCAGAGTTGTTTTCTCAACGTCATGCCTGCGCCCTCTTTATGGGGTCGGGTTGATGGGATTTTCGAGATCGAGACCGTATTCCGCCAGTTCTTCCAGGACCCGTCGCCAGCGGGACAGCCGGGCCGTGGGGTCGGCCTGCGATTGTGACGCGCCCTCGGGCCAGAGGCCCTCACTGTTGAACGAGAAGATTGGCGTCAGGTCATCGCGTTCGCCGGCGCGCTCGATCCGGGTGATCAGGTTGTCGAGAACCCGGGGCTCGTCGCGCGGCGTTTCGAAGTAGCCCAGGACCATATGCGCCTGGCTCAGGTTACTCCCCGGGCCGCCGATGCGTGCTCGTACGTAGAAGAGCCGCAGACGTTCATCGGGGATGCCCAGTTTGCGCAGGCTGACGTACTTGGCGATCGAGAAGCCTTCGCAGTCGGCGGCACCCTTGTCCATGGCCTCCAGCGGAGTGGCCCAGAAGTCCTCCTGGCCCCAGGTGATCTGGTCGTCCTGATAACGCAATTGGCGGTTGAAGAACTCGTTCACCCGTGTGATCTGGGTTTGCTCGTCTTCGTCTGCCAGCGTTTCCAGCAATTCGCGCCATTGGCGGACCCGGTCGGCCGTCTCCGGGCCGTACCGGTTTGCGGCGAACTCCTCCAGTTGCGCGAAGTCTTCGAGCCCGGCGTTGGAAATACCCAGGGTCCACGTGCCCAGCGCCAGCATCAGCACGACGGCGAGAAGCTGGATCATTCGCGAGAGGGTACGGGCACAAGACCAACGCACGTGGGCGTGTTCTCCGATGAGTGAGGATGACGCGTCTCACCGGATGATGGGCTAGGTTGACGGGGAACGCCAGATTTTCACCGGAAAATTCTCATTTATATCAATCCCTGTTTCGTTTTTCGTTTGCTCAGCGTTAGTCGGGAAAGGTAACCAGAGTTGTGCAATCGGGGGCCGGTACCTAGTATTCAGAAGTTTTGGTAGCCAGAAACTTCTGACCGGCAAGCGAAAACAAGCTCGGCAGCGGTCGTTCTGGGGGGTGTCCACGCTTAATGAGAGGACAAGAGCGATTAAGCGATTTGGGTCTGTGACCAGCAAGGGGGTTCTCGTCGGATTGACGGCGACCGTGGCGATAACGGTGGGGACGTCTGCGCATGCCGCGCCGCCACAGGAACTCCGGGACGCCGCGATGGAAGCAGTGCTCTCCAATCCGGAGGTCCAGTCGCAGTGGCATGAATTCCGGGCGGCCGGCGAAGAGCAGGCCGGCGCGCGGGGGCGGTTCATGCCGGAGATCGATCTGAATGCCCGAGCGGGCTACCAGCGACAGCGTTCCAGTGATGACCGCTTCGACAGCTTCTCGCGCAACCCGCGTGGCGTGGACATCACGCTGACGCAGATGTTGTATGACGGGTTTGAGACCTCCAGCGAGGTCAATCGCCTTGGCGAAATCCAGCGCGTCCGGTACTTCGAGCTGCGGGAGATGACCGAGGATATCGCGCTGGAGGCCGTTCAGGCATTTGCCGACGTGCAGCGACAGCGGCTGCTGGTGGAGCTGGCGCAGGATAACTATGACGCCCACAAGGAAGTGTACGACCAGATCGTCGACCAAACCGAGCGCGGGGTGGGTCGTGGCGTGGATCTGGAACAGGCGGCCGGGCGCCTCGCGCTTGCGGAATCCAACCTTCTGACCGAGCGGCAAAACCTGCATGATGTCAATGCCCGCTACTATCGCGTCGTCGGCGAGATGCCGGCCGATGGCCGGGCGGATCTCGTCGGAACCTTCTCCGAAGAGCCCATCCCGGACACGGTGCAGGAAGCGCTGACCGAGGCGGTCACTACGAACCCGGCCATGTTCGCGTCCCTGAGGAACATGGAGGCGGCGCAGGAACAGCGCAATGTCGCCCGTGCGGCCTTCCACCCCCGGGTCGATCTGCGTTTGCGTCACGCCTACGAGAACGACCAGCTGGAAAGACAGGACATCCGGATCCATGACACCTCGGCCATGGTGATGATGACGTTCAACCTCTTCCGGGGCGGAACGGACCAGGCGCGCGTGCGGCAGTTCACGGAAGAGTTCAATCAGGCGCGCGACCAGCAGGAAGTGGTCTGCCGCAACGTCCGCCAGACCGTATCGGTGGCGTACAACGATGCTCGTTCCCAGGAAAGCCAGCTGCGGTTCCTGCGTCAGCATCGCGATTCCTCCGACCGCGTGCGTACCGCTTACCGGCAGCAGTTCGGTATCGGCCAGCGCACCCTGCTGGATCTGCTGGATGCCGAAAACGAATACTTCGAGGCCAGCCGCGCCTATGTCAATGCGCAGCACGACCTGGAAATCGCGAAGGCCCGGTCCCTGAACGGCCTTGGCCGGTTGCTTGAGTACCTGGAGATTTCGCGCGGGGACATGCCGACGGCCGACGAGATGGGGCTGGAAGACGAGGAGGCACGCATCGATCCCGACTCGGTGTGCCCGCCGGAAGCACCGCGGATGATGGAAACCCGGCACGAGAGCATCTTTCGCTGATCGCCAACCGATGTTCGGCGGAACAGAAGGGCCAGCCTCCGGGCTGGCCCTTTTCCGTTGGATGGTGTGCGGATCCGGACGCCTTTAGGTGGGCGCTCTCAATAGGTTGTCCACGGGGCGACTTTGAACCCCAGGGTGTTTGGCTCAGCGCTCTTCGATGGGGACGTACTCGCGCGAGGGGTAGCCGGTGTAGAGCTGGCGCGGGCGGCCAATGCGCGATTCCGGATCCTGCATCATCTCGTTCCAGTGCGAGATCCAGCCAACGGTGCGGGCGAGGGCAAAGATCACGGTGAACATGTTCAGCGGGATGCCCATCGCGCGCAGGATGATGCCGGAGTAGAAATCCACGTTGGGGTAGAGCTTGCGCTCGATGAAGTAGTCGTCCTCCATCGCGATGCGTTCCAGCTCCATGGCCACGTCAAACAGCGGCTGGTTGTCGGCGCCCATGTCGCCCATTTCTGCCAGCAACTCGTGGCACATCGTGCGGATGATCTTGGCCCGCGGGTCGTAGTTCTTGTAGACGCGATGCCCGAAACCCATCAGGCGGAAGGAGTCGTTCTTGTCCTTCGCCCGCGCGACGAAGTCCTCGACGCTCTTGTCGGAGTTTACGATCTCCTCGAGCATGCGGATGACCTTTTCGTTCGCCCCGCCGTGCAGCGGGCCCCACAGCGAGGCGATGCCGGCTGAAATCGCGGCAAACGGGTTCGCCTCGGAGGAGCCGGACAGGCGCACGGTGGAGGTCGAGGCGTTCTGTTCGTGGTCGGCGTGCAGGATCAGGATCAGGTCCAGGGCGCGCACGAACACCGGGTTTGGCTGGTAGGGCTCGCTGGGCAAGCCGAACATCATGGACAGGAAGTTGGCGGTGTAGGACAGGTTGTTGTCCGGGTACATGAACGGCTGTCCGTGCGCATACTTGTATGACCAGGCGGCGATGGTGGGCATCTTGGAGATCAGCCGGTGTGCGGCGATGCGCCGGTGATCCGGGTTATGCACGTCCACGTTGTCGTGATAGAAAGCCGACAGCGCGCCAACCACGCCGACCATGATCGCCATCGGATGCGCGTCGTGGCGAAAGCCGTCAAAGAAACGGCGCACCGCCTCGTGCAGCATCGAGTGCTCCTTGATGATGCGCGAGAAGTCGTGGAGGTCATCGGAGGAGGGCAGCTCGCCGTTCAGCAGCAGGTAGCAGACCTCGAGGTAGGTGCTCTCTGCGGCGAGTTGCTCGATTGGGTAGCCGCGATAGAGCAGCGTGCCTTCGTCGCCGTCGATGAAGGTGACGTCCGAACGACAGCTGGCCGTGGACATGAACCCCGGGTCGTAGGTGAAGTAGCCGAGTTCCTTGTACAGGGCACGGATATCCAGGCAGTTCGGGCCGTGCGAGCCCTCCTGGACCGGCAATTCGATGCTCTTGCCGGTGGTGTTGTCGGTCAGGGTGACGGTTTTGCTCATGAAACGGCCTCGTGGGAAAGGGGTCGTCCGGATGCGGATGCCCCAATGGTAAACCAAAGGCGGCGCTGCGGCAGCGGGATTCGGGCGGCTCCGCGGTGGCGGTCGGACCTCCGCTGTGAATTTCGCGCCTCGTGTGTCGCGGCGGCTGCGTGTGGTGGTGGGCCTGGATGCGGCGGGTTCAGGAGGCGGGCGGGCCGCGGCGTTGGCGCTTGTCGGCGTACATGGCGGCATCGGCGTTGGCCTGTGCCTGGTCCAGGGAGCCGCTGACGGTGCGGCAGGCATAGCCGATGGAGGCGGACACGCCGGAGGTGGTTAGGGCCGAGCGCCGCCGGCCAGCGATCTCGGGGAGGTTGTCGGCCGGGGTGTCGGGCAGCAGGACGGCGAATTCGTCGCCGCCCAGGCGGGCCACGATGTCGTTCTCGCGGGTTGCGTCGCGCAGGGCCCTTCCGGCCGCAGCAATCAGCCGGTCGCCCGCGTCGTGGCCCTCCTGGTCATTCACGGCCTTCAGGTGGTCGAGGTCCAGGGCGATGATGCCCGCCGGGAGGCTGTGATCCAGGCAGCGCTGCTCCTCGGCGTTCACGGCGATCTGCCACCCCCGCCGGTTGCGGGCACCGGTGAGGGCGTCGCTGTACGCCTCGAGTTCCAGGGCCTCGCGTTCGCGTTCGAGTTCGTCGATCTGGCGGCGCTGCCGGAGCAGGGCCTCGATGACGGCCACCGTGGATTCGATTTCCTCGGCGTGTCCCTCGAGGTCCCTGGACAGGGCCTCCGGATGCATCGCACAGAGAACGCCGTACATGCCGTATTCGTGGTCCTGGACCGGAAAGCCGATGTAGCTGCCGCTGGCGGGTGGGTTGTCCTGGGCCGCTAGTACCTCCCGGTAGGCGGGGACTTGCTGCACGTCGGGGGCGATGCGTGGACCTCGTTCGGCAAGCATGCGGATGCAGAACGAGTTGCCCCAGTCGAAGGCGGTGCCGGGTTCGATCCCGTATCCATGGTCGTCGGCACGCACCACGATCTGCTCGTTGCCCTCGATGCGGGTCAGCATCCAGACGTCCAGTGGGGCGATCCGGTGGAGCAGCTTCAGGGCATTGTCGACCCCGAGGTTGAACGGGGAAGGGGCGGCGTCGAGTGGATCGGAGCTTCGGGGCATAGGACATTCCGTCGAAAAGGCGCGGGTGTCGGTTTGATACTGGAAGGCCGCGGTCAGGCCGACGCGGCCTGTGGCGTCTGCCGCATGGCGCGGGTGGCGCGCTTCAGGGCGTTTTCGAGGCTGCCGGTGCCGGCCTCGCGCATGGCGTGCCCAACGGCCGCGGGGATTTCCTGCTCGGCGAGAGACTGTTGCAGGTCCTGGGCGCGCTGTGCGAGTGGCGCCTCGCTCAACTGGCTGGCGAGCAGGGCGAACTGGTTGCCGCCAAGTCGACCGATCAGGTCGGTGGGATGTACCAGCCCCTGCAGGGCGAGGATGGCGCGGACGAGGTCGGTATCGGCGGGGAACCCGGTGGTGCCCGGGGGCGGGTGGTCCGGGAACAGGTCGAGGGCAATGACGCCGGCCGGTTGGCCGCTCCGCTGGCAGCGCGTTTCCTCGGCTTCCAGGGCGAGTTCCCAGCCACGGCGATTGAGTACGCCGGTCGCCGGATCACTGTGCGCGGCAAGGGCGGTGTGCTGGCGCAGACGGTCCAGGACCTCGGCCCGCTCACTGAGGCGCAGCACGTGACCCAGTGACTCGGCCAGGGCGCGGACCACAGGCTCGTGCTGTTCGATGCCGGTATCCATGGGTTCCGGATGCAAGCCGCACAAGGTGCCGAAAAGCTCGCCGTTCCCTTTGTACAGCGGGAATCCGACGTAGCAGCCGATCGTCGCAATATCATTGATCGAGGCGTGGGCATAGACCGGGATTGTGCTCGCATCGGCGGCGATGTTCGGCCCGTCGCCCGCATTCATGTGCAGGCAGTAGGAATGCTGCCAACTGAATGCGGCCCCCGGACGGAAGCGGGGTGCGCGACCGCGCGTGTGTAGCACGATCCAGTCGTCGGCCTCGACCCGTGTCACCATCCAGATGTCCAGCGGGATCAGCGCCTGCAGGGCATTCAGGGTGGCATCGACGGCACCGGAGAACTCGTCGGCCAGTGCGGTGGCAAGGGTGGCCCCGGGCATGCCGTGGCGCGCGTTCGGTTCGGTCGGATCCGTCATCCTACAAGCGGGGCAGGTCGGGATGTGACAGCTGCCCGCCGTGCACGTGCTGGCGGCCAAACTCGGCGCAGCGGGCCAGCGTCGGGACGGCCTTGCCGGGATTGAGCAGGCCCAGTGGGTCGAAGGCGCGGCGGAGGTGGTGAAACTGCTCCAGTTCCGGCGCGGCGAACTGGACGCACATGCCGTCCAGCTTCTCGACGCCGACCCCGTGTTCGCCGGTAACGGTACCCCCGACCTCAACACACAGCTCCAGGATCTGCTGACCGAAGGCCTCGGCTGTCTCCAGCTGGCCGGCCTGATTGGCGTCATACAGGATCAGGGGGTGCAGGTTGCCGTCGCCGGCGTGGAAGACATTGCAGACCCCGAGGCCGTGTTCGCGCGACAAGCTGTTGATGCGTTCCAGCACGGTACCGAGCTGGTGGCGCGGGATGGTGCCGTCCATGCAGTAGTAGTCGGGCGAGATCCGGCCGGCAGCGGGGAAGGCGGCCTTGCGCCCTGCCCAGAAGAGGGCGCGCTCGGCGTCGTCTCGGGCGGTTCGTACCTCGGTGGCACCGAGATTCAGCAGCTTCCGGCGCACCACCATGATGTCCTCGGAGACCTCGGCGTTGGTGCCATCGAGTTCACACAGGAGGATGGCGGCCGCTTCCACCGGGTAGCCGGCGTGAACGAAGTCCTCGGCCGCCCGGATGGCGGCGTTGTCCATCATCTCGAGGCCGGCGGGGATCAGGCCGGCCGCGATGATTCCGGCTACGGCGCGTCCGGCCGTGTCGACATCGTCAAATCGCGCCAGCAGGACCTGGGTACGTTCGGGGCGCGGGAGCAGGCGCACGGTCACCTCGGTGACGATGCCGAGCATGCCCTCCGAACCGACGATCAAGGCCAGCATATCCAGGCCGGCGGTATCCAGGGTCTTGCCTCCGAGCCGAATGACCTCGCCGTCTAGGGTGACGAGCTCCAGCCCGGTCACGTTATGCACGGTGAGCCCGTACTTCAGGCAATGCACGCCTCCGGCGTTTTCGGCGACATTGCCCCCGATGGAGCAGGCGATCTGGGAGGAGGGGTCCGGGGCGTAGTACAGCCCCTGGGGAGCAGCGGCCTCGGAGATCGCCAGATTGCGTACCCCGGGCTGAACCACCGCACACCGGTTGTCCGCATCGATCTCCAGAATGCGGTTGAAGCGCGCCATGGACAGCAGCAGCCCGGTCTCGCTGGGCAATGCCCCGCCGGACAGGCCGGTGCCCGCCCCGCGCGGAATGATCGGTACGCCATGCTCACGGCAGACCCGCAGGCAGGTCAGTAATTGGTCGCGGGAGCGTGGCAAGGCCACGGCCCCGGGAATCTGGCGGTAGGCGGAGAGGCCGTCGCACTCGTAGGCCCGGCGTTCCGCCGCCTCGAGTACCAGGGCATCGGATGGCAGTTCGGCCGTCAGGATCTCGATGACCGCGGCCAGTGCCCGCATGGCATTGTCGGACGGGGCGATGGATGGATGCGCGTTCATGAACTCGATGGTAGGGGTCTGCTGGGTACACGCGATGTGATCGCATAAACTGTAGGCCTTTTTCTGGAGCGGGGCCGATGATGGACATCGGAATGGGGTCCTACCTGGCGGTGGCGGGGGGCGGTGCGCTGGGTTCCGCACTGCGCTTCGGCATGCAGGAGTGGATGGTGGCGCAGTTCGGTCGTGCCTTCCCCTGGGGGACCCTCGGCGTCAACATCCTCGGCTCCTTCCTGATCGGCGTGCTTGCCGTGCTGCTGGTGGAACGCATGGAGTTGCATCCCGCCTGGCGGCTGTTGCTGGTGGTCGGAGTGCTGGGGGGCTTTACGACGTTCTCCACGTTTTCCCTCGAGGTGGTGCATATGCTGGATACGGATGCCTGGGCGCGGGCGCTCGGGTACATGCTGGCGAGTCTCCTGACCTGCGTGTTCGCCGCCGCCGGCGGGTTGTACGGGACGCGCTGGGTGCTGGGTGTCGGGCCTGTGGCTTCGTGAGAGTCGCCAGAAAGGGTCTCCCGGGCACCGCTGCATCGTGGACGTCGTCGAGTGGCAACCGTAGACTTCCCCGTCGTTCCCGCAACCCGTCACTGGAAAGCCGTCATGCTTGATATTCGCAGCTTGCGTCAGGATCTGGACGCGACCGCCGCCGCGCTCGCGCGTCGCGGCTATACCCTGGACCGCGAACGTTTCGAGTCCCTGGAGGCCCGGCGCAAGGCATTACAGGTGCGCACCCAGGAACTGCAGGCGGAGCGCAACACCCGCTCCAAGAACATCGGGCAGGCCAAGGCGCGGGGCGAGGACATCGAGCCACTCAAGGCGGAGGTCGGTCGGCTGGGGGAGGAACTCAAGCAGTGCGAGACCGATCTGCATGACGTCCAGAAGGCACTGGACACGCTGCTGATGGGGATCCCCAACCTGCCGCAGGCGGATGTGCCGGATGGCCTGGACGAGCAGTCCAACGTGGAAATCCGGCGCGAGGGCACGCCGCGCGTCTTCGACTTTGCGCCGCGCGATCACGTCGACCTGGGCCTGCCGGGTGGCTGGCTGGACTTCGAGGCGGCGGTGCGGGTGGCCGGCTCGCGTTTTGTGGTCATGCGCGGGCAGATGGCGCGCCTGCACCGGGCCCTGACCCAGTTCATGCTGGACATGCACACGGGCTCGCATGGTTACCAGGAGACCTATGTGCCCTACCTGGCGAATCCCGAATCGCTGGAGGGTACCGGGCAGCTGCCGAAGTTCGACGAGGATCTGTTCTCGGTGGACTGTGACCAGCGCTACCGGCTGATCCCGACCGCCGAGGTGACCCTGACCAATCTGGTGCGCGAACAGATCCTGGAGGCCGACGAGTTGCCCCTGCGGATGGTCGCCCATACGCCGTGTTTTCGCTCCGAGGCCGGCAGCTACGGCCGCGACGTGCGGGGGCTGATCCGGCAGCACCAGTTCGAGAAGGTCGAATTGGTGCAGATCGTGCGCCCCGACGAGTCGAACGCGGCCCTGGAAAGCCTGCTGGCGCATGCCGAGGCGGTGCTGCAGGCGCTGGAGCTGCCCTACCGTGTGATGCTGTTGAGCGCCGGGGACATGGGCTTCGCCGCCGCGCGCACCTATGATCTGGAGGTCTGGCTGCCGGCGCAGGATGCCTACCGCGAGATCTCGTCTTGCTCGAACTTCGAGGCCTTCCAGGCGCGGCGGATGCAGGCGCGTTTCCGCCCGAAGGCGGGCGAACGGCCGGAACTGGTGCATACCATCAACGGCTCCGGGGTGGCCGTGGGCCGGGCACTGGTGGCATTGCTGGAAAATCACCAGCAGGCGGACGGTTCGATCCGCATTCCCGCGAAGCTGCGTCCGTATCTCGAGGGAACCTCGGTACTCCAGCCCCCGTCGAACTAACAGGCCCATTCGGAAGCTTGCCACGTGAAACGTCCGTTCCCCGGAATTCGTCGCCCCGCTGCGCTCGCCTTACTTGCGGCGCTTTTGCTCGCGTGGGCCGTGATGGTTCCGTCCGTGCTGGCCGACGACGAGGCCGAGCCGGATGAAGGGCTGGTGTTCGACGACACGCCGCGCCCAATCGGGCTGCATACGCCCGACTGGTTCGAACTGAGCTTTCTGGATCTGCGCGAGGACCTCGAAGACGCGGTGGACGAGGGCAAGATGGGACTGGCCGTCTACTTCGGCATGGATGACTGCCCCTACTGCGAGGCCCTGTTCGAGAAGAACTTCGCACAGGACGACATCCGCGAGTATCTGGCATCGAACTTCAATGTCGTGGCGATCGACGCCCTGGGCACTCGCGAGGTGACGGATCTGGATGGCGAGACCTGGATCGAACGCCGCTATGCGGCGGAACAGCGGCTCAACTTCACGCCCTCGATTGCCTTCTACGACGAGGATGGCGAGCGCATCCATCAGATGCGCGGCTATTACCCGCCCTACCGCTTCCGTGCGTTGCTGGAGTACGTGATTGACCGGCACGACCGGGAAGAGAGCTTCGCCGACTATCTTGAGCGGGCCAGTCCGCCACCGAAATTCGAGCTGGATGACATCAATGAGCGTGATTTCTTCTCCGGCGAGCCGTATGCGCTGGATCGCAGCCAGGTCCCCGCGGACCGTCCCCTGGTGGTGTTCTTCGAGCGCGAGGCCTGTCACGCCTGCGACATCCTGCACTCCGAGCCGTTGCAGCAGGACGAGGTGCTGGAGCGCATTGCGCTGATGGATGCCGTCCAGCTGGATGCCGATGATGCCGATACGCCGGTACTGACGCCGGATGGCGAGCGTACCAGCGCGAAGGAGTGGGCCTCCGACCTGGGCGTGCACTGGGCCCCCACACTGATCTTTTTCGACGAGCATGGCGAGGAGATCATTCGCGTCGATTCCGTGGTACACCAGAATCGACTGCGCAACGTGATGGACTACGTGCTGACCCGTGGCTACGAAGACTACCCGACCTTCGAGCGCTGGCGCGCCCAGCAACCGGCACGTCCCTGAGCCTGCCGTGACAGGCCCGCTGAACCAAGGAATGACCTTGCATTTCGAACGTGACTTCGTAATCCGCAACCGCGAGGTGCTGGAAGGAATCGTCGCCCGGTCTCACCGCGTGGCGCTGGGGATCTTTGCGCTGACCTTCAGTGGCTACGGGGCGGCCGTCTGGCTATGGTTCCAGGACTACATGTGGGGTGCGCTGGGGGCAGCGACCCTCAGCTATCTGGTGTTTCGCCAGTTCCGCATGCTCGCGCTGGGCGTGGCGCGCATGCCGCTTCGGGGTGACCCCCAGGCGGTGGAGGCGTTGAAGGCCATCGATCTGGCACTGGAACGGGACAAGCCCCATCCGGTGCTGGCCGAGGTAGAGGCACATCTGCGCGGACTGGAAGACGATCCGCCCACGCCGGAGGAGCGCACTGCGGCCGGCCGGGGCGAGCCGCGAAGCGGGGCGGGCAAGGCAGAGCCGGGAGACGCGGGTTAGAGATCGACCGGAACGCCCAGTTTCTGTTCGATGACGCGCACCAGGGTCGCGTGCAGGTCTTCGCCATTGCGATCGTCGATCCAGGCGCCTTCCTCCTCGGAGTAGCCGAAGTGGGCCGGACCCTCGGGCGAGGAAAGCCAGATCTGTTCGGCGGCTTCCTGGCGGTTCAGGATCATCTGGGCGCCGTCGTCGAACTCGATCGTCATCACGCCGTCGATCAGATCGATGTCCAGATCATCCAGCGCGCTCTGCTCGCTCAGGCGGGTCTGGATGTCGTCCAGGGCTTTCTCGGCAAATACGGCGAAGGAGGTCTGGCTCATGGGGCGCTTGATCCGGTCGGGAAGGTTGGGGGCTTGCAGGGCGCGATTATAGATCAGCCGCGCCAGGCGGCAATGGCCAACCCCGCCCAGCCGAGGATAAAGGCCGTCCCGCCCAGCGGCGCGATCGCCCCGAGGATGCGGGGTGCCCCGAGGGCCAGGGCATACAGGCTGCCGGAGAAGAGCAGGATGCCGATCACGAATGCGACGGCGCTGGCGGTGGCCCAGCCGTTGGCCAGGTGTGCCCACAGCGCGGCCAAAAGCAACAGGGCCAGGGCGTGGATGAAGTGATACTGGACCCCCGTGTGCCAGGTCGACAGCGCGTGTTCCGAGAGGCGTTCCTGAAGGGCGTGGGCCCCGAAGGCGCCGAGGATGACCGCGACCCCGCCCAGCAGGGCGGCGATGACGATCAGGGGGCGTATGAGGGGTTCGCCACCGCCCATCAGGCGTCGTCGCCCATCTCGCTGTCGATGTCCTGGCCGGGGACCCAGCCGTGTTCGCGGGCGCGTTCGATCGCCTCCTGGTGGATGCGCTCGTGACGTTCGCGCAGTTCCGGCGGGAGGTTGCTGATGCGCAGGTCATACTTGTCCCACTCGGCATTGACCTGGTCATGCAGCATCTGGATGCGCGAGACATCCCAGCCATCGCAGGTTTCGGTCTCCGGCAGGATGCCGAATACCCAGGCATCGCGGATGAAATTGCCGATGGGGGTCATGCCGGCGTACATGTCGTTGTACAGGCCGACGTAGGTGCGGTTGGAGCGTTTGGGTGCGTTCATGCCGCATAGTGTAGGCGCGCGTCAGGCTGAGGCAAAGCGATTTCGACGCTGTGTCGAGGGTTGGCCAGATGACCGGGGGTAAACAGGTGCAGGCCGAGAACGAGTCGCTGGCGCGGGTGCGCATCCGTGCCTTGATGAAACTGATGGTACTGGCGGCCGCGCTGCTGCTGATGGTGGTGATGCTGGGGTATGCCTTTTCCGGTCCGGTGGATACCCGCGGCGAGACGCTGCGGGTGGACCTCGGGGAGATCGCGCCGGGCGAGGCCGGGCGCTTTGTCCACGGGAACCGGCATGTGCTGGTGGTCCATCGCGACGCCGCGTGGCAGGCAGCTCTGGCGGACGACGACGAGCTCGTGGACCCGGGCGCGCGGCGGGGCCAGCAGCCGGATGGCCTGGACCTGCCGCTGCGCAGTTTCAGGCCCGAATGGCTGGTGGTGATCGGCGAGGGCACGGACCTGGGCTGCGAGCTGGACCTGGTGCACCCGGATGACGCCGAAGACTGGAGCGGGGGGTTCGTCGACCGCTGCCGCGGCGGTCGCTATGACGGCGCCGGGCGGGTGTATGCAGAGCAGTCCGCTCGCCGCAACCTGCCCATACCCGACTATCGATTTGTCGGGGATGAGCAGTTGATTCTGGAGAATCCCTGAGACCCCTGGTCGTCTTCGCGAAGGGCGGGATAGAGATCGAAGCGCACGCTCTTGCCCTTGACGCGGGCCTGGGGCGTATCCGGTCCGACAGCCGGGGCATGCAGCGGGCGCTTGACAATCACGCGGCGTTCCACGTGCCGGCGCAGGCTGGCCAGGGTTTCCTCGGCATCAGGGTCCGCGGCGTCGGGCATCAGCGCCTGGATCAGCTGCATGTCCTTCTTGACGGCCGCGCGCTTGGTGCGCTCCGGGAACATGGGATCGAATACGGCGGCCATCGCGGGCGGGTCCAAACGATCGGGGTTGGCGTTGCCCTCGCGGAGATCAATGCGCCCGATGATGGGGGCGAGTTCCGGGTGGAGTGCGGCGCGAGCCAGCGCGTCGGCCAGCAGGTGGTACACCACCGGGTGCCGCTCCCAGGCCGTTACCTGGAAGCCGTGCGCGGCCAGTAGCAGGGTGTCGCGCCCGAGCCCGGCGGAGGCGTCCAGTACCCGGCCGTCGCGCGGGAGCTTGCCGAAGGCACGGATGAGCCCTTCGCGCTGATGGCCGGCATGGGCAAGGCGGTAGCCCTGGCGCCCGGCGGCGAAGTCGAGCTGCAGCCGCAGCGGTGGTCGTGTGTCCTCGCGGATCAGCTCGAGGCCGTGGTCGCCGGTTTCCAGGACCAGGTCGGCGTCGCCGTCGTGGTGGTAGCCGCAGCGGGCCAGTGCCTCGCGCAATCGCTCGGCTTCCGCCTTCCGACCGGGCGCGGCGCGTACGGTGAGCGGCATGGAATCAGTAGTGCGGCGGTGGGGGTTCCGCGCCCTCGGGGGCGCCGCCGCGTTCCTCAAGGTCACGCAGACGATCCCGCAGCCACTGGACTTGCTGGCGCAGTTCGGTATTGGCCTGCTGCAGTTCCAGCTGGACGCGGGCCTGCTCTTCCTGGGTGTATTCCTGATGGGCCTGGCGGATCTCCAGGTCCTCGATGCGCTGTTGCAGGGCCTTGGTGTCCATGCCGGTCATTCCACCACGTTGCGCGGCTGGCCGCTCGCGAAGCCGCGGATGTTGGCCGTGACCTCGTCAATCACCCGCTGGCGGGCGCTCCGGGCGGCCCAGGCGGTGTGGGGCGTGAGGACGAGGTTCGGGATGTCGTCGGCCAGCAGGGGATGATCCGCCGGCGGGGGTTCCGGCTCGAGGACGTCGATGCCGGCACCGCCGAGAGGCCCGGAGCGCAGGTGGCGGGCAAGGGCGTCGGGATCGACCAGCCCGCCGCGGGCCGTGTTCAGCAGCAGGCTCCCGGGACGCATCCGCTGCAATGCCGCATCGTTGATGAGGTGTCGGGTCGCGGGCGTGAGAGGGCAATGAAGACTGATCACGTCGCACTGGCAGAGCAGGCGATCCAGTGGGACGCGGTCTTTTTGTGCGGTGCGGGCGGGATCCTGGCTCTCCGCGACCAGGACTTCCATGCCGAAGGCCTCGGCCACGCGGGCGGTCGCCTGGCCCAGGACGCCCCATCCGATGATGCCGAGGCGCATCCCGGCCAGGGTGCCGATCGGATGGTCGAGCAGGCAGAACTGGTCCGAGGCGCTCCAGCGACCTGCGCGGATGTCGGCCCGGTACGCGTCCAGTCGGGTCACCAGGGTCAGCAGCAGCGCGAAGACGTGCTGCACGACGGAGTCGGTGGCGTAGTCGCGGGCATTGCTGACCACCATGCCCAGCCGGCGCGCGGCGACTACGTCGATGTTGTTGACACCGGTGGCAGCGGCGCAGACGAGCCGCAGGCGGGGTGCCGCGGCCAGCACGTCGGCGTCCAGTTCGACCTTGTTGGTGATGACCACCTGGGCATCAGCAATTCGTTCGGCGCGCTCGTCGGGACGCGTGCGGTCGTGGAAGGTCCAGTCGGGCAGGCATGCCCGGAGTTCGGTCAGGTCGAGATCGTCCCGGTCGACCGTGGAGAGGTCGAGAAAGACGCCGCGCTGGAGCTGGGTCATGGGCCGCGTTCCCCGGGATGCTGTTAAACCGGTATCCAATGAAAAGGGCCCCGCACGGCGGGGCCCCGAAACGTGTTCCCGCGTTTTGCACTCGTACCTAGTTTTCGCCCATGAAGGCGGCGAACAGGTTAAGCAGGTGCAGGAACATCACGTAGAGGTTCGCGTACAGCGAGACGGTCATCACGATGTAGTTTGCCTCCGGATCGTGAATCATCCGGCTGGTATCGAACAGGATCGCCGCCGACAGCAGCAATACAACCGCTGCGGAGATGGCCAGCGACAGCGCCGGGATCGCCAGGAACAGGTTGGCAACGATGGCCAGCAGAGCGACGATGAGGCCGACCACCAGAAAGCCTCCGAGGAAGCTGAAGTCTTTCTTGGTGGCCAGGGCGTAACCGGACAGCGTCACGAACGCGACGGCCGTGGCGGCGAATGCGTTGCCGACGATCTGCGGACCGTTTGCCAGTCCGAGGTACATGCTCAGGATGGGCCCGAGGAAGAAGCCCAGGGCACCGGTAAAGGCGAAGGTCAGCACGATGCCGAGCATCGAATTGCGGGCGGCGTGGATGGCGAACGGACCACCGATCAGCACGCCAAGCATGATGATCCAGTGCACCGGCGGGGCGTTGACCGCCATGGCGATAAACGCGGTCACCGCGCTGAACGCCAGGGTGAGCGACAGCAGGATGTAGGTCTGCCGGATCACCTTGTTGGTCGAGATGGTCTCGCTGATGGATCCAGTGCTGGACGGATTACGACTCGAGCGGACGATCTGGTCTCGGGACACGGGTCAACTCCTCAATGGGTTCGAAACATCCACAGTGTAGCGGCAAGCGCGGCCCGTTGCAGTGTTTCCATGGAGGATCCGGGGCATCGGCCGGGCCATGGAAAAGCGGGACCGGCGTGGGCTATTTGATGGGCTCGCCGACCTTTTCCGAAATGGTCTTTACCGCATAGTCCGTGGATTTGAAGATGTTGTCCTTGCCGATGATGTCCTCCAGACCGGTGCGTTGCATGACCTCAATGACCTGGGCCTTCATCCCGGCGAACACGAGGGTGATGCCGTGTGCCTTGAGGCGGTGCACGAGCTGGTGGATGACTTCCTCTCCGGAGGCGTCAATCTCGTTGATACCCTTGCCCACCACGATCAGGTACTTGGCCTGCGGATGGCGGGCCAGCAGGTCCAGCACGGCGTCTTCGAAATACGGCACGTTGGCGAAATGAACTACTCCCGCCAAGCCTTTCAGGCTATGGCGTGCGTTTCGCGCTTCATTGGGAGTGCCGGCTCATCCGGGGGATGATTCGGTCTTACCGCCCTCCACGCCTCGGCCGGTTCCCGACCGGATAACTGCGGCTCGGCCCACGCCATCAAGACCCGTGCGGCGTTTTCATCCCGCGTGCAGGACACGCCACAGGGGCACTCATGACGCCGCTGGCTGAGCGGCTTCTTCTCCTGACGCCCACAGGCATGACAGGTCTGCGAGGGCTTGAGTGGACGCGTGGGCGCTTCCATCGCCCAGATACCAGCCTCTTCCGCTTTGTACCCGAGCCGTTGATGGAAGGCCGCGCCCGCCGCATCCAGGAGGCTTCGGTTCACGCCCTTCTTGTGCTGACCGCCCGAGGCGGTCAGGTTGCGGATGTTCAGTTCCTCCAGGCCCAGGGCGGCGAACTGCCCAATCAGTGCCGCCGTCGTCTGATGCAGGAAGTCGTTTCGCTGGTCCGCGACCTTGCGGTGAAGACGACGCAGGCGTTCGTACTCCCCTTGGAGCCGGTTGGAGACGGGAAAGCGCCGCGTCTTGCCGGACGCCTTCTTCGACGCCTCCTCCTTGCGGGAATCGATGCAAATTCTGGCGCGACGCGCCATGTGCCGCCTCACCACCCCCTAAGCCGCTGCGCGGCTATAGGCGGAGCACTGCGGCGCGGTTTGGTAGTCCAGGTTCGGTCAAGTGGCCGTCAGCGATGAAGCGGTCCGGTTCGCCGCCCGTGTCAGGGAGGCGCCGCAGGGTGATATCGCGGATCTCGGCGCGCATGCCGGCCAGTTCGGGCCGTAGCTCATCGCGTTGCAGGCGCAGCTGGTCGGCTTCGTGGCGGAGCTGTACGGCTTCGGCACCCTGCTGTTCCTGCAACTCGGCTTCCACCTGGCGGATCTGGTCGTTGAGCTCATCCAGGCGTTGGCCTTCGCGCTCGATGCCCTGGGCGAGGGTGAGCACGGCGCTCGGCGCCATCCGGTCGGCGGTGGTCTCGGCCTTCTGTTCGTAGCCCACGGCCCAGCTCGTGAGGATGCCCACGACCACGGCTACGAGGACACCCGGCACCTTGGTGGGGGTGAACCGCCTCATCAGGACCATCAGGACGATCGCACCGACTCCAAACGCAAGCGTCGGCCAGTGGATGCGGCCCAGTTCCATGAGGACGTCCCGGAGGCCCAGCATGAATTGGCCGCTCGTATCGATCGGGATACCAAGGATCTTGTTCAACTGCGAGAGTGCAATGATGATCGCGGCCGCGTTGGTGAACCCCACAATCACGGGATGCGAGATAAAGCTGACCAGCGCACCCAGCTTGAAGAGCCCCAGCAGCAGCTGGACCATGCCAACAATGAATGCCAGGGCGATGGCGAGCATGATGAACTCGGAAGATCCCTGGGCGGCCAGTGGTATCAGCGCCGACGCCGTCAGTAGCGAGACCATCGCCACAGGGCCCGTTGCGAGCTGGCTGGAGGATCCCCAGAGTGCGGCCACCATCACCGGTAGCAGGGAGGCATACAGCCCGTAGACGGGCGGCAGACCGGCCAACTGCGCGTAGGCCATCGATTGCGGGATGAGGACCAGGGCGACCGAGATCCCGGCGATGAAGTCCGCGCTGAGCGTCTGCTTCGTGGGGCACCAGCTCAGGAAGGGAAACACTCGCAGGAGGATCGAATTCGTCGGGTCGCTCACTTGGCCAGTTCGGGAGATCGACGAAGGTGCGAAGCCGAGGATCAGGGCCCGGGGTGATCAGGGCCAGGGGCCTGCTAGATCTGTCGTCGGAGTGCTGGCAGCCAGCGCTGGGATCGGCAGGGGCGCAGGTGCGATCGGGAAGTGGCGCTGATTGTAGGGGGTGAGTATATTTTCTTCTATCTAACCTGTTCTATGTGACACATGTCGGATCAGCTATTGGTTGCGTGCGAGCGGCGGCTGTTGGTCGGGTAGGCTGGGGGATGGTGCGGGGAATGAGGGATGGCGGAGAGGGAGGGATTCGAACCCTCGAGGGGCTTTCACCCCTGCCGGTTTTCAAGACCGGTGCAATCAACCGCTCTGCCACCTCTCCGAGGTCGGGCATTGTCTGGCAAGGGGGGCGGGCTGGCAACCGGTGTGGTGCGGCGTCGGCCGACCAGGGTGTTGATGGCAGCCGGGTGTTCGCCATGAAATGCTGTAAACCCCAAATAGAGATGTCCCCTTCTCTGCCAAGTAGAAATGTCCCCTTTTGGGATCAGGCCCGTGGAGTGACGGCAGGCTGACGCCAGGGGTGA
>NZ_JAWLFK010000088.1:0-4799 GCF_041685615.1 Thioalkalivibrio sp. | reverse complement strand
GTCAGGTTGCGCATGTCGCCCAGCTGGTCGCCAAAGAAATTGGCTGGCCCACGGGCGCGCTTGAACGGGGTATCGAATTCGCCGACCCGCAGCATGCCCCACGCGTCGCCCTTCAGACCCGCGAAGGTGTCGCGTGTGGCGAGTGTCAGGTCGTCATCTGCATCGAAGTCGATACCCTGTTCGATCTGGAAGATCCCGATCAATTGTTCGCGGAACTCGTGTTCGCCCTTGAAGCCCAGGCGGCTGGAGTTGCTGACGAGGCTGGGTTCGCTGTAACTCGCGCCGTTGTCGAGATAATCGACGGAGATGTTGGCGCGGCCGTACACCGTCCAGTCGGCGCTGGCCAGGGCCGGGACGACCAGGCCGGCAGCGATCAGGCTGGTCAGAAGGTGCTTGCGGTTCATGGATTTCTCCCCTATTGGCGTTTGAGGGTTTTGGCGAGACGCGGATGCCTCTCGACAGGGCCCAAGCATGGGGAGGCCGGGTGACGCCCCCGTTAAGCGCCGATGAAGATCCCGTTAAAAGGCCACAGCGTTGCGGAAATGACACGGCCTTGGACGGAATCTTCCGCAAGGCGATGGGTCTTTCCGGCGAGGGGCCGGTTTCCGGTCTACTGGAGGTTCCGGGGCGAGCGAGAGGAGGTGCGACGTTGGAAGCATCGGAGTCGACGGTCCCCCGCCTGGGTGGCTGGATGCTCTTGGCCTTTTTGGTTGTTTCCCCGGCGAGCGGTGCGAAGGCGGATCCGCCGGTGCTCGATCCGGTGGAGATCACCGTGACCGCGCCACGGCTGGCGACCCCGCTCGCGGATCTGCCGGCGGCGGTCAGCCGGGTCGACGAGCGCCAGGCCACCGAGGGGCGCCAGGGCCTGCAGATCGACGAGGCACTCAATCGCGTGCCGGGCCTGTTCGCGCAGAACCGCTACAACTTTGCACAGGACGCGCGAATCTCGATCCGCGGTTTCGGTTCGCGCGCTCCGTTCGGAGTGCGTGGACTGCGCATCCTCCAGGACGGCATCCCCGAGACCACGCCGGACGGGCAGTCGCAGGTGGACGCGATCGACCTGCTGAACCTGCGCGACATCGAGGTCCTGCGTGGGCCCAGCGCCGCGCTGTACGGCAACGCCTCCGGTGGCGTCATCGCCGCGCAGACCCGTGACGGAGGGGACCCGCGCGGCATTGGCGGCGGGGTATTGCTTGGAAGCCACGGCTTTCGCCGCGCCGAGGCCGTGGCCGAGCAGGACCACGGCACCCACCGCTATTCCCTGACCGCACACGATTTCGCAATCGACGGCTACCGCGACCAGTCCACCGCGGAGAAGCGTTACCTCCGCCTGCACACTGCCTCGGAACTGGAAGCCGGCACCCTCAACGTTCACCTGCGCTACCTGGATGCGCCACGCACCGACGATCCCGGCGGTCTGACCCGCGAAGAGATGCGCGAGGACCGGCGTGCCGCGGCCCCGCTGGCCACGGCGCTGGACAGTACCCAGTCCGCCGAACAGCTGACCACCGGCCTGCAATGGGAGCAGCCCCTGGCCGGGGGCGAGCTGCGCCTGGGCGGATTCTGGACCCAGCGCGATTATGCGCAGCAGCTGCCGTTCCCCGGTGATTCTCGCGTCGCCTACGAGCGCGATTTCTTTGGGGTCAATGCCCAGTACGAGCGCCACGTTGGGGCGACCCGTGTGCTCACCGGCATCGATCTGGAAGAACAGCGCGATGACCGCACACGGCGCTGTTCTGCTGGCCGGCTTTTCGATCGCGACGGCGGCGACTGTTCCGCGGACCCGGTTGATCCCATGAGCGACCTGGCGCTCGACCAGCGGGAGCGGGCGCGCTCTCGCGGGGTATTTGTCCAGACCGATACTGCACTCGGGTCGGACTGGAATCTGGTGGCCGGCGGCCGTCACGATCGTATTCGCATGTCCATCGACGATCACTTCGTTGAGTGGTTTGACGATGGCGATGACGTCACGGACCGATCGGGCCGACGGACCTTTGACGAGACCAGTGGCATGGCCGGGCTGATCTGGCACTTCAGGCCCGAGTATCGCGCCTACGTGAATGTGGCGACCAACTTCGAGACCCCGACCTTCACCGAGTTTGCCAATCCAGAGGGCGGAGGCGGCTTCAACCCCGAGGTGGAGCCACAACGGGCGCGCAGTATCGAGGTCGGTATCCGCCGCGAGAATCCGCGGCTCTCCTGGGAGGTCTCGGTCTACGCTACCCGGGTGCGCGACGAGCTGTCGCCGTACCAGCTTGAAGGTCGGGGCGACCGGACGTTCTATACCAACGCCGGGCGCACGGCCCGCGATGGCGTTGAGCTAAGCGCAGACTGGCGGTTGAACCCACAGTGGACCCTGAGCGCCGCTGCAAGCCTCAATCGTTTCCGTTTTCGCGATTTCGAGGATGTCGACGGTGTTCGCCATGACGGCAATCGGATGCCGGGGCTGCCGCGCGAGCAGTTGTTCGTCGAGGCCGACTGGCGCGACGGCCCCTGGTTCGTGACCGTGGACGCGCTGCACGTGGGGTCGCGTTACGCGGACAATGCGAACACGGAGAAGGTGGGGCCGCAGACGACGCTGAACCTGCGCGCCGGCCGGTTCTGGCGGCAGGGCGATACCCGCGCCGAGGCCTTCGTCGCCGCCAACAACCTGCTGGATGCGGACAACGTCGACAACATCCGGATCAATGCGGCGGGCGGCCGCTACTACGAGCCAGCGCCCGGCCTGACCTTGATGGCGGGGGTGCGGATGTATTTCGGACAGTGAGAGGGGTGGCATCGGTGCGGTTCCTTGCGCTCACGGCACCCTGCGATCGGCGGGTCCGGAAGCATCACCGCAGGATGCGCTGAGCGCAGCGAACCGCGTCCACACACGTGTCCGACTAATCGCGACGCCACGGCTCGTCCGACGACTTCCCGGGCTCGATCTCGTCCAGCCTCCCCTGCTCGATCTTGCGCAGGGTCTCCGGGTCGGTGCCGTCGTCCTCTTCCCAGGAGGGCCGCCGTGCCGGGGGTAACGGGTCGCGGCGATACAGGAACCAGCCGCAGACCGCGCCGACCACCGCCCCGAACAGATGCGCCTCGAACGACACGCGGGGGGCGCCGGGGACGATACCCCACAGCATGCTCCCGTAGAGGAACAGGATGATGATCGCGAGCGAGACGGACAATGCATCGCGGCGGCGGATGCCGATCACGACGGCAAAGAACATCAGCCCGTGAGTCAGGCCCGACGCGCCGATGTGCAGCCCCTCGCGGGCGAACAGCCAGACGCCCAGCCCGCCCATCAGCCAGATCAGCGGGACCGCCACGCGTGTGGCGTGGGGGAAGCCATAGAGGGTCAGCATGCCCAGCACCCAGAGGGTCGGGACGTTGGCCAGCAGGTGGCCCCAGGAGCCGTGAATAAGAGGCGAACCGAGAATGCCCAGTGCGCCGACCGCATCGCGCGGGAGGATGCCGAGGCGCGACCAGTCGCCCCCGGTCAGGTCCTGCAGCGCATGGATCGCGATCAGGATCCCGGCACCGGCCATCGGCCACAGCAAGGCCCGCCGGATCCGTTCACGTTCCGCCCTGGGATCGGCCGGGGCGGCCGGCCGGCGCAGATTCATCATGCGACTAGCCTGCCACGCCTGAGCGCAGGCTCCAATTTCTCCAACCCCGGCGTCGCCACCGGCAGGGTCATTGCGAGGAGGCGAGGGCGACGCCGCAATCTCTCAAAGCTGGCACCGAGCCGGGATCCGGTGGTTCCGTATGGAGGTTACTCGATTCGCTTGCCCTTCGGGCCGGCCTGCGGCGCTTCAACGCTGCGCCGCTTGAGGGCTTTGTCACTGCACTCCTCGCAATAACGGTGCGAGTCGTGGCGCCGGGATCAGTGTCCGCCGGGCCCCAGGTCCGCGCCCTTGTCGTGCAGAGCGAGCTTGTCGTGGAGTTCGCCGCTCTCGCCGCGCGGGGTCTTCACTTCGACCTCCATGCCGTTGCGGCGGAACTTGCCGACGACCTTGTCGATGGCGGCCACGGCCGAGCTGTCCCACAGCGAGGCGCGGGTCAGGTCGATCTCGACGTTGTGGATGCGTTCGCGGTAGTCAAAGCTGTCGATGAACTTGTCCACGGCGACAAAGAACAGCTGGCCGCGTACGGTGTAGATACGGGTCTTGCCGTCTTCCGACAGGTCGCTCTTCACCTCGACCGCCTTGACCATCTTGCGCGCGAAGAAGATCGCCGAGAGCAGCACGCCCGCGAACACGCCCATCGACAGGTCGTGGGTGATCACGGTGACGGCCACGGTCACGACCAGTACCACGGCATCGGTGCGCGGCAGCTTGTGCAGGGTGGTAAGCGAACCCCAGTCGAAGGTGGCGATGGAGACCATGATCATTACGGCGACCAGCGCGGCCATCGGAATGATGGAGACCAGATCGGCCAGCACCAGGATGAAGAACAGCAGGAACAGGCCGGCGGCCAGGGTCGACAGCCGACCGAGACCGCCGGACTTGATGTTGATCACCGACTGGCCAATCATCGCGCAGCTGGCCATGCCGCCGAAGAAGCCGGTCACGATATTGGCGACGCCCTGACCCTGGGCCTCGCGGTTCTTGCCCGAGGGTGTGTCGGTCAGATCGTCGATGATGGAAGCGGTCAGCAGCGATTCGAGCAGGCCAACGATGGCCAGCGCGAACGCGGTCGGGAAGATGATCTGCAGTGTCTCCAGGTTCCACGGGATATCCGGGAACAGGAACACCGGCAGGCCGGAGGGCATTTCGCCCATGTCGCCGACTTCCAGCGTCGGCAGACCCATGAAG
>NZ_JAWLFK010000041.1:0-19716 GCF_041685615.1 Thioalkalivibrio sp. | reverse complement strand
CTCCCACAGGGGGTGTTGTAGTTGGTGGCTCGGGGGGTGTTCAGGTGGTGCGGCTGCCGTAGGTGACGACGGATTCGATGCGCTCGGCGCGTTCGGGGTCGAGGCCGTCGGTCTGGGCGAGGGTGGCGGCATCGGCATTGATGATGTCGCGCACGCTGCCGATCTCGCGCAGCAGGTCGCGGGCCTGGTCGGCCTCGACGCCGGGCAGGCCACTGACAATGAATTCCGCAGCCTTGCGCCGGGTGTCTGGCTTGGTCGGGCGGTCGACCGGGTCCGGCTCCGCCTGGGCGTTCAGGCCCAGCAGGTAGATGAGCATGCCGCTGTTGTCGGCATCCGGGCTGGGCAGCACGCTGATGCCGAGAGCGATCGTCAGGTGGGCCAGGGCGCGGTGGATGTCCAGCGCCTGCTGGTGGAAGCGCGGTTCGTACAGGTCCCCTTCGACGATGTAGACGACCTGCTGGTGGTTCGCCTTCAGCTTGGCGGCGTTTTCCCACAGGGTCGTGTCGACGACGCTCAGCACCATATCGGTGGCGGACTTGCGCTCGACCACCACACCGTTGGGCAGCAGGTAGTCGCCGACATCGAGGTCGGCGAACTCCAGCTCCACGCCCTCCAGGCGTTCGATGCGCTGGATGATCTTGCCCTGTTCGCGGCGGTCGACGCGGATCGGCAGGTGAACGTTTTCCATGAGAGGGGCTCCGGTTGATTGGCAGACTGGAAGCACTCTAGGGCGTGGCGCGGGACGCACCAAATGGCCCGATATGGGGCGGGGCGAGCGCAACGCCCCACGGATGCCGGTGACCCGCGTGTCCCGGGGTTGTGCATGGACGCCCGGGATCGCCTACAGTCGGGTTGTGCGCTCCCCGGGTGGCAACCGCGGAAGCGTACGGAAACAACAATAAGACAAAGGATGGAGTGTTTATGTCGATTCAGATTGCAGTAGTGGGACTTGGCCGGGTGGGCGGCCGCTTCCTCGAGATGTTGCTCGAAACCGGCTTGCCGGGGATGACGATCTGTGCCGTCTCCGAGCAGGGCGAGACCGAAGGACGCCGGCTGGCCGAGGAGAAGGGGATTCCCCTGGAGTCGGTTGCGGACATCGTCGCGCGGGGCGACGCGGTGGACGTAATCTTCGATCTGACCGGACAGCCGCAGGTCCGGCAGGAGCTCCGCGAGGGCATGCAGAACAGTGGCAACCGCCACACGGTGGTGGCGCCCGAGGTGATGGCGCACCTGACGTGGGCGATGCTGACCCGCGAGGCCCCGCCGGAGGTGCATGGCCGCACGGGGTACTGATCGAGCGCCGCGTCGCCCCGTTCGATGGCGGCGCGACCGGCTTGATTGGGTCACGAAAGGCCGCCTTCGGGCGGCCTTTCTGCTTCTGGCTGGCGTGCATACTCTCGATCCCATAAGGAGCGGCATGGAGAATGATCACGCGGTGGTTTGCGTTGATGGTGGGAAGTGGGACGAAGGTGCCCATTCCTTTCCCTTGGAGTCGTCCCGGCCGAAGTACTACGCGGTGTCCGGGATGGCGCATGTGGAGCCATCCCGTTTCAGATCGGCCTTGCGTGCAGGCAGTCAGCGAGCGCTTGCGGTGGCATGGCCCTGGAGTGGAGCCAGCCCTGGTAGATGTCGCAGCCGATATCGCGCAGGAATGCCTGCTGTGCCGCGCTTTCCACGCCTTCGGCGACCAGACTCAGGCCCAGGCTGTGCCCGAGGTGAACGATGGAACGCAGGATCATCTCGGATTCCGGGTCCTGGCCGATATCGGCGATGAACGAGCGGTCGATCTTGAGCTTGTCGATCGGGAGTGATTTCAGGTAGGCGAGCGAGGAGTAGCCGGTGCCGAAGTCATCCAGCGCGACCCGGATACCCAGGGCCTTCAGCCCACGCAGTTGCTCCCGGGTCAGCGCGACGTCTGCCATGGCCACGGTCTCGGTGACCTCGATCTCCAGGCATTCCGGTGGGGCACCGGTGGTCTCAAGGGCCGCCCTCAGGCGTTCCACCAGGTCATGCTGGCGGAACTGCACGGCGGAGATGTTGATCGAGACATCGAGTTTAAGACCGACGCGCGCCCACTGGGCAAGCTGTTTGCAGGCATCGCGGATCACCCAGTCCCCGAGAGGCAGGATCAGGCCATTGGCCTCGGCACTGGCAATGAAGCGGGCCGGCGCCACCGGGCCGAGTTCGGCGTCCGTCCAGCGCGTGAGCGCTTCGACACCGATGATGCGGTTCGACGCCACGTCCAGGAGGGGTTGGTAGTGCAGTTCGAGGTCGCCGTTTTCCAGCGCCTGTTGCAGGCGTTGCTGAAGGCGCTGCTCCTCGTGGACCTGCGCGTCCAGGTGCTGCGAGAAGAAGGCATAGGTGTTGCGCCCGGAATGCTTGGCCTCGTACATCGCCATGTCGGCATAGCGCACGAGGTTGCGCTCGTCGCGGGCGTCACGCGGATAGAGGGCGATGCCCAGGCTGCCGGTGGTGGTCAGGTTGCGTGCGTGCTCGGTCTGGAACGGGGTGTTGAAGATCCCGAGGATGCGCTCGGCCACCGCGCCGATGGCCTGTTCGTCCTCGACCTGGGTGAGCAGGATCATGAACTCGTCGCCGCCGAAACGCCCGATGGTGGCCTCCTGGTCCAGGGTGCCCTGAAGCCGGGCGGCCACCGCCTTGAGCAGCTGGTCGCCCTCCCCATGGCCGAAGGTGTCGTTGACCATCTTGAAGTTGTCGAGATCCAGCAGCATGAGCGCGATCAGATAGTCGTGATGTTCGGCCTGGGCGATGCCCTGGTTCAGGCGGTCGTGCAGCAACCAGCGGTTGGGCAGTCCCGTCAGGCTGTCGTGGGTGGCCTGGTGCTGGATGCGTGCCTCGCGGCGCTGGCGATTGGTAATGTCGCGGATAAACGCCGTGATCCGCCGGCCCTCGGTGTCGTCGAAGGCGTTGAGACTGATATCCACCGGGAACTCGGAGCCGTCGATGTGGCGCCCGCGAAGGTGGGGGACCTGGCCCATGGTGCGCCGGTTGATGCTGTCGGTGTGAGCCTGGCGATGGGCCCGGTGGCGTTCGCGCAGGTGTTCCGGTACCAGCAGCTCCACCGACTGGCCGAGCAACTGCTGGCGGTGATAGCCGAACAGGCGCTCGATGTTGCGGTTGGCCATGACGATGCGCCCGTTCACGTCGGTGACCAGCACGCCGTCGGGGGCCGTCTCCACCAGTTGCTGGTAGCGTCGCTCGCGGAGTTCGATGTCGTGGTGGGCCTGGTACATGCGTTCCAGGGGCGATCGCACGCTCGCCAGGAACAGGCCCTGGTAGATCAGCAGGTAGGCGGCGAGCTTGTACAGGTGGCCGAGTATGAAGGGGGTATCGGTGAGGTCCTCGTAGAACATGAAGAACATGCCGCTCCCCATGCTGACGACCAGCGCCGCCGCGACCAGTGGCATGCCCGGGCGGTGCAGCAGTTCGCGGCGCAGGGCGAGGAGGGCGAGGGTGGCCAGGTGCAGGGCGATCACCAGGGCCTCGAGTCCGATCTTGAACGGGGTCAGTCCGT
Source organism: Thioalkalivibrio sp. (assembly GCF_041685615.1). Classification (GTDB taxonomy): domain Bacteria; phylum Pseudomonadota; class Gammaproteobacteria; order Ectothiorhodospirales; family Ectothiorhodospiraceae; genus Thioalkalivibrio. The sequence continues at coordinate 16,181 of NZ_JAWLFK010000041.1, read as the reverse complement.
CGGCTTGGTCGAACAGGGGCGGGATGCTCCCGGCATGCCACAGACCAACCCATGCGAGGCACGCGACGAGCAGCAGGCTCCCGGCCAGATACACCCCCCGTGGCGGGCCATCGCTGCGCGCGGCCATCGGCAGGGCCACGTAGACGAGCAATGCCGCTGCCCCGACCAGACGCGCGGCCAGCCAGAAAAACAATGTCTGCTGCGTCGAGTTGGGGGTAATGAAGTCCGGCATGGCCGGATAGGTCATCAGATGCAGAAAGTCCAGCAGCGCGACCGCCAGAAAGGCACAGGCGAGCAGGAGCGAAGCGGCGACCCGCCGCCGGTCGATGACGTGGTACCCGACCGCGAACACCAGTACCGCGACGACCACTGCGAACAGTTCGGCGGCCGTATGAAAGCCCGTCAGGTGCTCGCGGGGCAGGAGCCGCGGCAGCTCCACCCCGAGCAGCCAGATCGCCAGGGGCAACAGCAATAGCGCCAGCAGAACGCCGGAGGCGAGGGCGGTATGCTGCCGCAGGTACCGATCGGATGGGGAATTCATCGGGAAGCCTTTCCTTTCAGCGATGTCTTGCCCAGAACTGCCCGGCGAGGCCCTGCAATCCGGTGGCAAGCTGCGCGACCTCGCGGGCGGCGGCATCGCTTTGATCGGCCCGGTTCGCGGTGGTGTCAGCGGCGCTGCGGATGGAGTCGACCCCGCGGCGGATCTCTTCCCCGGCGGTCCCCTGCTGTTCCACGGCGGCCGCAATACGGGTGCTCATGTCGCGGATCTGGCCAATGCCCGAGGTGATGTTTTCGAGTGCCGCCGCGGCTTCGCGGGCCTGCTCCACGCTGGTTTCGGCCTGTGTGCGGCTGTGCTCCATGGAGGCCACCGCGGCTCGCGCGCGATCCTGGAGGCGCTCGATCATCTGCTGGATTTCGGCGGTGGAATCCTGCGTTCGACTGGCCAGTGTGCGCACCTCGTCCGCCACGACGGCGAAGCCCCGCCCCTGTTCGCCGGCACGTGCGGCCTCGATCGCCGCGTTCAGGGCGAGCAGATTGGTCTGCTCGGCGATGCCGCGGATCACGTCCAGCACGCTGCTGATGTCCTGGCTGTGGCGTTCCAGTTCCGTCATCACACCCGATCCATCGCGAATACGCTGTCCCAGGTGCTCGATGGCCTGCGTGCTCTCGGCCACGACGCCGCTTCCGGCGTTGGCTTCGCGGTCGGTCCGGTCGGCTGCATCGGCCGCACCCTGGGCACTGCGGGCCACCTCCTGCACGCTGTTCACCATCTGCTGGGTGGCACTTGCCACCTGTTCGGTCTCGGTCTGTTGATGGTTGCAGGCTTGCCGGCTGTCACCAACCGCGGTGACCAGGGCCTCGGCGGTCCGGCTCAGGCGCTCGGCCGCATTCCCCATGCGCCCGACGACCGCGCCTGCCTCCGCCTCCAGCATCTCCATCGCGAAGAGGATCTCGCCGGCCTCGTCGGTACGACCGGTGTAGATGTACTGGCTGACCGGGTTGTTGGCGATGCGTCGGGCGTGGGCTACCGCGCGGCAGATCGGCGTCAGACGGGTCCAGACGAGCCCGCCTGCGACCAGCAGGGTGGTCAGAGTGAAGACCAGTGCGGAGCCCCAGGCGATGCCGGTTAGCGCGAGGCTGGCAATCAGGCCCATCAGCACACCGGCGGCAACCGAGGCGACGGCGCGGGTCTTGATGCCAATGCGTGGCAGGCGCAGCGACAGGGGCATTCGCCCCTCGTGCAGGGCAGCGTAGACCGATTCGGCTTTTTCCACCCGCTCGCGTCGCGGCTTGGTGCGGACGGACTGGTATTCGACCGTTTGACCGTTCTCGCTTACGGGTGTGACGTACGCGCTGACCCAGTAATGGTCGCCGTTCTTGCAGCGGTTCTTGACCATTCCCATCCAGGATCGTCCGCCCTGAACGGTCTGCCAGAGGTCCTCGAATGCGGCAGGGGGCATGTCCGGGTGACGGACCACGTTGTGGTTCTTGCCCAGCAGCTCTTCTTCCTCGAAGCCGCTGATGCCGATGAACTCCGGATTGACGTAGCTGATGGCTCCCTTGAGATTGGTGGTGGAGAGGATGTTGGCACTCTCCGGGTAGTCCGCCTCGATCCCGGTGACCGGCATGTTGCGTTTCATTTGGGTCCCCTGATGGCCGATGGTTGTTGTTTTGGTCGCGTCGGCCCGACCGGTGCTGCGTTGGCACCGTTGTTCTTGTACGAATGAAGCTAGCGGATATTCCCGCACAAAACAAATATCTATTCGGAGGAGTATGGAGCGAGTGTCTTTTCATTGACCAAAGGCGTATAGTGCGCGCATCGAACGCCCCGCCCGTCAGCGTCCGTTCATCTGATCCAGAGCCGTTCCGGTTCGCAGTGATCCCCCTGATTTCGTTTCCCCCGATGGGTGCTCTTGTTGAACGAGTGGCGGGTAGCGTTGGAGCATTCCATGACTGATACGACCTTTGCCGACCTCGGGTTGGCCGATACCCTTTTGCGCGCGCTGGAAACCTCCGGGTACCAGCATCCGACGCCGATCCAGGCCCGGGCCATCCCGGTTGTCCTGAAGGGGGGCGACCTGCTGGCCGCCGCCCAGACCGGCACCGGCAAGACCGCCGGCTTTACCCTGCCGATCCTGCAACGCCTCTCCACCAGCGATGCGCCCAGGCCCGGTGCGGGCCGTCCGCGCTGCCTGGTGCTGACCCCGACGCGGGAACTGGCCGCGCAGGTGCATGATTCCGTAAAGACCTACGGGCGCAACCTGAAGATGCGCTCAATGACGATCTTTGGCGGCGTGAACATGAACCCCCAGATCAAGGCCCTGCGCGACCGCATGGACATCGTGGTGGCCACCCCGGGGCGTTTGCTGGATCACGCCAGCCAGAAGACCATCGACCTGTCCGGTGTGGAGATCCTGGTCCTCGACGAGGCCGATCGCATGCTCGACATGGGCTTCATCCGCGACATCAAGAAGCTGATCGCGATGATGCCGAAGAACCGCCAGAACCTGATGTTCTCGGCGACCTTCTCCGACGAGATTCGCAAGCTGGCCAACGGCCTGCTCGACCACCCGGCGGAGATCGATATTGCCCCGCGCAACACGGCCGCCGAGAGCGTGCAGCAAAGCGTGCACCTGGTCGAGACAAGCCAGAAGCGCGAGTTGCTGAGTCATCTGATCCGTGCCAACAACTGGGAACAGGTGCTGGTGTTTACCCGTACCAAGCATGGCGCCAACCGCCTGGCCGAGAAGCTGTCGAAAGATGGCGTGCGCTCGGAGGCGATCCACGGCAACAAGAGCCAGGCGGCGCGAACCAAGGCGCTGAAGCAGTTCAAGTCCGGCCAGGTGCCGGTCCTGGTGGCCACCGATATCGCCGCGCGCGGGCTGGACATCGACCAGCTGCCGCAGGTGGTCAACTTCGAGCTGCCGAATGTGCCGGAGGACTACGTGCATCGCATCGGTCGCACCGGACGGGCCGGTTCGGCCGGCGCCGCGCTGTCGCTGGTGGATGGTGAGGAGATCAAGCTGCTGAAGGGCATCGAGCGCCTGATCCAGCGCCCGATCGACCGCATCGAGACCGAGGGCTTCGCCACGCCGAAGCCGGCCGCCAATGATGGCAATGGCAACGGCAATCGCCGGGGTGGTCCGGGTGGCAAGCCGGGCGGCGGTGCCCGCAGTGGTGCCCCGCGCAACGGGCGCGGTGGCAAGCCCGGTGGGGGCCGCGGTGGTAACGGGCGCCCGTCGGCCAACGGCAATCGCGCGGCGCGCGGTCGCTAAGCCGACTCGCCAACGCCGTACCGCGAACCCGCGGTCCCGAGTCCCGGGCCCGCGGGTTTTTTTGTGTCTGGCCGGTGCGGGTGCTGGGGCGGACGCTCCAGTGCAGGCAAGGTCAAGGGCTGTCTACAGGAAGGTTTGAAGTCGGGAAGGTTTTTGGGGTGGCGCTGCGCATTGGAGCTGGTGGTGCCGCCCATCCTCAATTCCCGATCCCAATACCTTCTGACCTTCCAGTCTTCCTGTTCAAGTTTTTTGCCCTTGATCGGGTTCCGGCCTGTGCGGGGTCAAGTAAGAGGGTGTCCGGTGTTCGAGGGGCCGTAGTTGAGCTGGATCAGGTCGGCCGGGATCGGGCAGGGCGATACTCTGCCGGGCTCAAGGCCGGGATCGGGTGGCCGTTAAGGACGGAAAGGAGGGTGGCGATGAAGATTGGACCGTTGGGTGGGCTGCGACTGAAGCTGATTATCCTGGTGATCGTGGTGAGCACGGTGCCGCTGTCCATTATGGGCGGGGTGACCTTCCACACGATGAAGGGCGATCTCGCCGCCGGGGTGGACGATGCCCTGGTGACCCAGCTGTGGTGGCTGCTGTGGGCTCTCTGGGTGGTGGCATTCGTGGTCGCGCTGGGCATCGGATGGTTCTACGCAAACGTACTGACACGTCCGCTCGAGCGCCTCGCCGAAGGGCTGGAGGCGATCGGGGAGGGGAGCGCGGATCTCGGGCACCGTGTGGAGGTCACCACGGACGACGAGATCGGGCGCACCGGGGCGGCCTTCAATACGGTCATGGGCCGGCTCTCGGGGCTGATCCGTCAGGTTGCGGACGCCGCCGACGGGATCGCGGCCTCCGCGCGGCAGCTGGAGGGGCGCAGCAACGAACTGACGCGGGCGACCCACGAGCAGCGCGGCGACGTGGAGCAAGTCGTGACCGCGATGAACCAGATGTCCGCCACCGTGCAGGAGGTTGCCAACAACACCCAGAGCACGGCGGAGAGCGCCGGGCAGGCGACCCGAGCGGCGGAGGGCGGGCGCACCGTGGTCAAGGCCACCCAGGGCGCGATCAACACGCTTGCAGGGGAGATCCGTCAGGCCAGCAACGTGATCGACGAGCTGAAGGGCGACAGCGACAACATCGGCACCATCCTGCAGGTAATCGAGGAGATCGCCGAGAAAACCAACCTGCTGGCGCTGAACGCGGCGATCGAGGCGGCGCGGGCCGGCGAGGCCGGGCGGGGCTTTGCGGTGGTGGCCGACGAGGTGCGCCACCTGGCACAGCGTACGAACGACTCGACCGGGGAGATCCGCGCAATCATCCAGCGCCTGCAGGGCGGGGCGACCCGGGCGGTTCAGGCGATGGAAGTCAGTCAGCAGCATGCCGAGACGTCGGTGGAGAAGGCCGGGGAGGCCGGCGAGACCCTGGAGTACATCCACGACTCGGTAACTGCCATCGACGACATGACGCGCCAGGTGGCCAGCGCGACCGAGGAGCAAAGCCAGGTCGCGGAAGAGATCAACCGCAACATCCACCACATCAACGACATCGCCGCGCGCAATGCCGATGGCGCGAACGAGATGCAGGAGGCGGTGGAGGCCCTGGAGGCCCTGGCGCAGCAGCTACAGGGTGAAGTCGAGGGGTTCCGCCAGCAGGCTTGATCGAGCCGGCTTCTGGCGGCGGGGGCGCGGCCCTTCGAGAGCGCAGGAACCGGGCCCCGGGTGCCTGAAGTCGGGGGTCAGAAGCCCCGGCGCAGGGCGTCGAAGCCGAGAGCAACGTCGTCGGGGTCGGCCCCGGGTTCGATGCGCAGGCGTTTACGAATCGTTTCGCGCTCGATGTGAGATTCGTCGATGGCCGCGTCCGGCAGGCGGTACAGCCACCAGGCGAGGGCCGCCTGGGTGCGCGTTTCCGACCAGGGCTCCAGGTCCGTCCCGATGCGCTCGGCGTGGGCGCCGAGGTCCGCGTCGAAGAACGGTTCCAGGCGATCCAGTGCGGTGACCGGATCGGGCAGGTCGGGGCGCTCGCCATCCAGTGCCTCGGCGGCGCGTGCCAGCTCCTGGCGGGCGATCTCGGGCCAGATCTGCGCGGGGAGGTAGCCCTCCATGGCCGGGCGGCCGGCGGCCGTGATCCCATGCAGGTAGCCGTGGCGGGTCTGCAGGTAGCGATCGAGTGCTTCCAGCGCGTCGCCGGCCCAGGCCAGAGTCTCCCGGTCTTCCATGACCCGTGCCATGTTGGCGAGCGCGGCAATCGCCTGGCCCGAGGTGTCGGCATAGGTGTTGCGGTCGACCTGCGGGGGATCGGTCTGCGTCCGGGTCTCCGCGTCCAGCTGGTAGTAGTCGCGGTCGGCGTACTGGCTGTTGCCGAAGCGCAACTGGCGGCTGTCCCACAGGTGGTTGCGCAGGTAATCGCGGATGCCGCGGGCGATCTCGGCGTAGTGTTCGTCCCCGATGTGCTCGTAGGCCTCGGAGAACAGCCACAGGAACGCGGCGTTCTGGTCCAGGCGCTTGGAGGTTTCCAGGGCCAGGACCGGGTCGCGCTGGTCCGGGTCGTGAAAGAAGAAGAAACCGCCCTCGACCTCGTCGTAGAGGTCCTCCGCGACCTGGTCGAGCAGGCCGGGCATACGGTCCTCCCATCCGTCGCTGGCGAGCAGGAAGCGGTAGGTCCATGGCTGCGGACGCTTGCTGAGTGTCCCGAAGGTGGCGCTGCCACTGAGGCGATCGGTGCGGGCGTCATAGACCTCGTCCAGCATTTCCATGAATGTGTCGAGCCCGGTGATCGCCGCGTCGTCCGGCGTGATCTCGCGGCCGGTGACGGAGAATATGTCGCGCTGCGCCTGCAGGATGCCCTCCAGATCGCGACGGTTCATGTGGCCGGTGAAGCGGGTGAGGATCTCGTTGTCAGGGTTGACGACCACCACGAAAGGCAGGCCGCGCCCGCCGTAACGCCGGAAGAGGTCCGCGCGTTCGTCCAGGTCCACCAGTACCGGGATGTAGTGCTCGTTGATGATGTCTGCCACCGAGGGGTCTTCCAGCGATTCGTCCTGGAAGTCGCGACACCAGGTGCACCACTGACCGTGGAAGTAGAAGAAGATCGGGCGTTCCCGCGCCTCGGATTCCTCGAACAGTTCGCTGTCCCAGCTTTTCCAGTCGATGCTGGAGCCCGCTGGATAATCCTCCGCGGTGACCGGTAGCGCGAGCGCCAGAAGGGCGAGCCCTGCGAGGAATCCGCGAATGGAGGCCCCGCGACAGCAGCGGGATGACAGCGGGTGGGGGATGCCGGGCGGATCATGCATCGGGGCGCCTCCGGGTCGGCCTTTGTAATTTGGTAGACCGGAGGGAATAACCCGCGTTCCTGCCCGGTGCGGGTGATACGATGGCGCGAGGCCTCGCTCATTCCGGAGGGTGCATGAACCTCGAACGCGCCGGGCGCCGCGCCCTGCACCATGTCGAAATTGCCGTGCTGGTCGTGATTGCGGTCGCGACCGTGATCGCGATCCTGCAGGAGATCGCCGCGATGATCTCGGCGATGTGGGTGGGGCTTGCCGACTTGCTGTTGCTGTTCATCTTCCTCGAGGTGCTGGCGATGGTCGGTATCTATCTGCGCTCCGGACGCCTCCCGGTGCGCCTGCCGATTTACATCGCGATCGTTGCCCTGGCGCGCTACGTGATTATCGACATGAAGGACATGGACGTGTGGGAGCTCATCGCGGTGACCGCGGGTGTCCTGATTCTTGCCGGGGCCGTACTGGTCCTGCGCTACGGCCATATCCGGTTCCCCTACGACGACGAGGGCCGCATCACGCCGGGCATCGAGAATGATCCCGCCAGGGAACAGGACCCGCCAAGGGGGCGTTACGGGTCCGATGAATGACCGGGGATAGTGCAGACAGGCGGGTGATTTATCTCCTCCCGGGCCTGTGGGCGTCGCCGGGGGCGACCGCAGCTGACAGATCGGCCCCGTTGCGCCGTCTGGCACGCTGGCTTGGACGGTCACGGCCCGTGGAGGGGCTTGCGGTGGCGCCGGGCTGGGAGGTGGCACTCGCGAAACGGCTGGGCTACCGCCAGCAGGGCACCGGATCGCGGACCTGGCTGGCCGAGCCGGTGCAGCTGACGCCGGGTATGAGGGATCTGGTGGCCTCCCCGGTCGATACCGTGGCGAATGCCGAACGCGAGGCCCTGTGGTCGGCCGCGCAGCCGGAGCTGGAGGCCGCCGGGGCCACTCTGGCCCTGGACGAAGACGGGCTGTGGACACTGAGCATGGATGCCGAGGGCGAAGCCGCCGGCCCGCCGCCCTCGCTCGGGCTCGGTCGATCCATGGTGGCCCACTCGCTGCAGGGGGATGCCGCGCGGCGCCTGCAGGTCCTGGCCACCGCTTTGCAGATGGCCTGGTTCCAGCATCCGGTAAACCTGGCGCGCGAACGCCAGGGGCGTGGCGCGGTGCATGGGCTCTGGTGGTGGACGCCGGGGTATGCCGGTGGGCCCACGGGCGTGCAGCGGGTCTGCGGGGGCGGGGCCATCGGCCGCTGGCTGGCGCGGGGGGCGGGGATTGACTGGTACCCGGATCCAGCCTGCACGCCGGCGGAGTCGGGTGACACCGTGGTGGTGGTCGACGCACTGGCGGCGCCGCCCTCGCCGGAGCGGCGCCAGGAGCTGCTGGAATCGGTCGCCGACGACGTGGTCGCGCACGGGGTGCGGGGCCTCCTTCGCAATCGCCTGCGGGCGCTCGAGTTCGTGGACCCGCAGTCCGACGATTCCGCGCGGCGGCTCGAACGCCGCCAGTTGCTGGCTTTCTGGCGGCGGCCGCGCCGGCCCTGAACCGCCCGGCGGATGGTATACTGCGCGGCTTTTCTCGCCACGTGATGGAACGTGCCGTGCGCCCTGCGGCACCCGACGGAAACTGCCATGGAACTGAACGCCCTGTATTCCCGCATCGATGACCTGAAAGGCCGCCTGGAAGGCCTTAGGGGGTATCTTTGACTATCCGGCCAAGGAAGAACGGCTAGAGGAGGTCCAGCGCGAGCTGGAGCAGAACCCGGATATCTGGAACGACCCGGAGCAGGCCCAGGCCCTGAACAAGGAGCGCGCCCAGCTCGAGGGGGTGGTGGTCAACATCCGCGAGATCGGGACCCAGCTGGACGAGAGCCGGGACCTGCTGGAGATGGCCGAGGCGGACGACGACGCGGAGACGGCGGCGTCGGTGGAGGCCGATGTCGAGGCCCTGACCGCGCGCATCGAGGGGCTGGAGTTTCGCCGGATGTTCTCCGGCGAGATGGACGAGGCCAACGCCTATCTCGACATCCAGGCCGGCTCTGGAGGCACCGAGGCGCAGGACTGGGCCAACATGCTGTTGCGCATGTACCTGCGCTGGGCCGAGCACAAGGGTTTCAAGGCCGAGGTCACCGAGCTTTCCGAGGGGGAGACCGCCGGGATCAAGAGCGCGACCGTGCACATCCAGGGCGAGTATGCCTTTGGCTGGCTGCGCACCGAGACCGGCGTGCACCGGCTGGTGCGCAAGTCCCCCTTCGATTCCGGGAACCGCCGGCATACCTCGTTCGCGTCGGTGTTCGCCTCCCCGGAGATCGACGAGAACTTCGAGATCGAGATCAATCCGGCGGATCTGCGGGTGGATACCTATCGCTCCTCCGGCGCGGGTGGCCAGCACGTGAACACCACCGACTCGGCGGTGCGCATCACGCACATCCCGACCGGGGTGGTTACCGCCTGCCAGGCCGGACGTTCGCAGCACAAGAACCGCGAGATGGCGATGAACCAGTTGCGCGCCAAGCTGTACGAGCGCGAGCTGCAGGAACGCAACGCCGAGAAGCAGGCCCTGGAGGACACCAAGTCCGACATCGGGTGGGGCAGCCAGATCCGTTCCTATGTGCTGGACCAGTCGCGGATCAAGGATCTGCGCACGGGGGTCGAGGTGGGTAATACCCAGGGCGTCCTGGATGGCGACCTCGACCCATTCATTGAAGCCAGCCTTAAGAGTGGCTTGTAAGTTTCTCTATCTGCGGGATTCCCGATGACCGAAACCACTGACGAAAACAAGCTGATCGCCCAGCGGCGCAGCAAGCTGAACGAGTTGCGCGCCGCCGGTCCGGCCTTCCCGAACGACTTCCGTCGCGATGCGCTGGCGGCGGCGCTGCACGCCGAACACGACGCGACCGAGGGCGAGGACCTGGAGGCACGGGGAATTCGCGTCACGGTGGCCGGGCGCATGGTTGGCAAGCGCGTGATGGGCAAGGCGAGCTTTATCCGCCTGCGCGACCAGAGCGGCGACATCCAGCTGTTCGCCCAGCGCGACAGCCTGCCGGAGGGCGTCTACGCGGCGTTCAAGCACTGGGATCTGGGGGACATCGTTGGCGGGCAGGGCACGCTGTTCAGGACCCAGACCGGCGAGTTGACGGTCAAGCTGGACGAGCTGCGCCTGCTGACCAAGAGCCTGCGGCCGCTGCCGGAGAAGTTCCACGGCCTGACGGATCAGGAACAGCGCTATCGCCAGCGCTACGTGGACCTGATCACGAGCCTGGAGAGCCGCGAGCTGTTCCGCACCCGCACCCGCATCGTGCGCTACATCCGCGAGTACTTCGAGGACCAGGACTTCATCGAGGTGGAAACCCCGATGATGCAGGTGATCCCGGGCGGGGCGACCGCGCGGCCGTTCACCACCCATCACAACGCGCTGGACATGCCGCTGTACCTGCGCATCGCGCCGGAACTGTATCTCAAGCGCCTGGTGGTGGGCGGCTTCGAGAAGGTCTTCGAGATCAACCGCAATTTTCGCAACGAGGGGCTGTCCACGCGGCACAATCCCGAGTTCACCATGCTCGAGTTCTACGAGGCGTTCGTGGACTACCACGCGCTGATGGATCGCACGGAAACCCTGCTGCGCGGCCTGTGCGAGGATGTGCTGGGCACCACCACGATCGCGTACCAAGGCGAAACCTACGACTTTGGCAAGCCGTTCACGCGGATGACTGTGCGCGAGGCGATCCTGGCCCACAATGCCGAGATCGCGGAGGCCGATCTGGAAAACCTCGACACGGTCCGCGCCCACTGCGAACGCCTGGAGATCCCGATCAAGGAAAGCTTCGGCCTCGGCAAGCTGTGGACCGAGATCTTCGAGTACACGGCGGAAAACAAGCTGCGCCACCCGACCTTCATTACCGCCTATCCGACCGAGGTCTCGCCGCTGGCGCGGCGCAACGACGACAACCCGTTTGTCACCGATCGCTTCGAGCTGTTCGTCGGCGGGCGGGAGATCGCCAACGGCTTTTCCGAGCTGAACGACCCGGAAGACCAGGCCGAGCGCTTCCAGGCCCAGGTCGCGGAGAAGGACGCGGGCGACGACGAGGCCATGCACTATGACGCCGACTACATCCGGGCCCTGGAGTACGGCCTGCCGCCGACCGCCGGCGAGGGCATTGGCATCGACCGCCTGGTGATGCTGCTGACCGACAGCGCCTCGATCCGCGACGTGCTGCTGTTCCCGCACCTGCGCCCGGAGGCCTGACCGGGCGAGTGGTCATTCGATGATCGACCTCGCCTGGATTCCCGAGGAGCTCCTTACGCCGGATGCCGGCGCGGTTGCGCTGATCCTGCTGGGTGCCATCCTGGGTTCCAGTATCCTGGCCGACACGATTGCACGGCGAACCGCGATTCCCCGGATCTCCCTGCTGGTCATCGTCGGCTTGGTGGTGGCCGCGATACAGCAACTGGGTCTGGGGCAGGAAGGCGGTCGCCCTCTGGGCGATCTCGCCGAGCCGCTGATCCAGCTGGCGCTGGTGATGGTGGCGTTTCTCCTGGGCGGGCAACTGACGCTGCGTCGTCTGCGCCAGCTCGGACCGCTGATCCTGATCCTCTCGCTCGCCGTGATGGGGGTGAGTGCAGTCGTCGTGGGTGGCGGGCTGATCCTGCTGGGCTTCCCGCTGGTGCTCGCCCTGACGCTGGCGGCGATCTCGGTGGCCACGGATCCGGCGGCGGTGGAGGAGATCCTGGCGGAAGGGCGCCCGCGCAGCCGCGCGGCGCGCGTACTCACGGGCGTGGTCGCCATTGACGATGCCTGGGGCATCCTGGCCTTCGGACTGGCCATGGCGTTTCTGGGCTGGTTCCTGGCGGGTGACGGATCGGCCGCGCTGGTGCATGCCGCCTGGGAGCTCGTCGGCGCCGTACTTCTGGGCCTTCTGGTGGGCCTGCCGGCCGCCTGGCTGACCGGACGGCTGGAGCCGGGAAAGCCCACCCAGGCCGAGGCTCTGGCACTGGTCCTGCTGATCGCCGGGTTGTCGATGTGGCTGGAGGTGTCGGCGCTCCTGGCGGCGATGACCGCCGGATTCCTGGTGGTCAACCTGTCGTCACACCATACGCGCTCGTTCAACGAGATCGAGCACATTGAATGGCCGTTCCTGGTGTTCTTCTTCGTCCTCTCCGGGGCCAGCATCGACCTCCAGGCGCTGGAGACAGTGGCCGGGATTGTGCTGGCGTATGTTGTCCTGCGGCTGGCGGGGCGCTACGCCGGCGGCGTGGTCGGGGTGCAGCTGGGCGGGCGCCGGGCCCGGGGTGTTCCGTACCATATCGGACTGGCACTGACACCCCAGGCGGGCGTCGCCATCGGCATGGCGCTGCTGGCGGCCGAGCGCTTCCCCGACCACGCCGGAGTCATCGTGGCGACCGTGGTCGCCTCCACCCTGGTGTTCGAACTGATCGGGCCCTGGATGACGCGCCGGGTGGTTCGCGCGGGGAGCCAATCCGGTCGGCCGTGATCACCTGGCACGGTCGTGGACTCAGTCCCGCGCCGTCTCCGGGACCGACAAATCCCCACGATCCAGCTTCAGGTCCAGTTCCGCGCCGGTGTCGGTTCGGCCTTCGATCTCGATATCGCCGTCGTCATCCAGCTCGATTTCCTCGAAACGAACCATGCCGCGATCCCGGGCGCTCGCGGCGGCCTGCAGGATCTCGGCGTCGGTCAGGCCCCGCTTGCGGTCGGAGTCGCGCTTGCTCTCCTCTTCCAGTACCTGCCCGTCCAGATCGAACGTCACCTCCAGGCGGCGCTCGCTGGCATCCCAGCCTTCCAGTTCAAAGCGGTTGTCGCCTTCCGCCTCGACCGACATGTAGCTGTCGAAGCCATATTCCTGGCCCATTTCGAGTACGCGCTCGATGTGCTCCAGCGGCAGGGTTTCGGCCTGGTCCGGGCTGCAGGCAAGCAGTGCGAAGAGCAGCGCGCTGGCCACGGTAGAACGCAGGAGTTGTTTCATGCGGGGCCTCCGTGGGCCAGTATGCCGTACCGGTGTCGCAGTGAGACTGGGTCCGGCATTTCAGGACGATCTTCCCGGACGGGGCTCGGTACTGGACTCACCCGCTTCGTCGTCCGTCGGTCGATCGGGGGTACCGAGAGTGCGGTGCTGGAGTTCGGCGAGGGCGACCCCCTTGTTGGGGAAAACGTTTTCGCGGCCGATTTCGTCCAGCAGGCCGGCACGGTCCATGGCTTCGCGCACGGGTTTTTTCAGCCCGCTGAACATCAGCTTGCAGTCGGCGGCCGCGAGATCACCGATCAGGGCGCGCACCTTTTCCACGCCGGAGGCGTCGATGCGGTTGATGCTGTTGCCGAGTATCAGCACGGCTCGGGCATCCGGATTGCGGGCGACCGCGTCCATCACCGCGTCTTCGAAGTGGGCGACGTTCATGAACACCAGCGAGGCATCGAAGCGCAGCACGGTGAAGTGTTCGCCGACCGGCTGCAGGTCGTAGCTGATGGCGCCGGCCAGCGATCCGTCCGGACGCAGCCCCTGGATTTCGGAGCGCGGACGTACCGTTCCGACCAGGAACAGCAGGGACGACAGGATGACACCGACGATCACGCCATTGGCAAGATCCGGGGCCATGTACAGCGTGACGAAGAACGTCAGGAACCCGGCCAGTCCATCCGCGCGATTGATGGTCCAGGAGCGCGCGAGGGTTCGGAAGTCCAGTAGCCCGAAGACCGCGGACATCACGATCGCCGCCAGTACTGCCTGCGGCAGGTGATAGAGGTACGGCGTGAGGAACAGCATGGTGATCAGCACGCCGATGGCACTGACCACCGCGAATAGACCGCTTTGTGCGCCGGAGCGGGCGGCGACCGCGGAGCGCGAGAACGAGCCGCTGACCGCATAGGACTGAAAGAAGCTGCCGACGATGTTGGCCAGACCCTGGCCAATCAGCTCCTGATTGGGGTTGAGCTTCTCGCGGCGCTGGGCGGCGAGGGCGCGCGAGATCGAAGTGGCCTCCATAAAGCCGATCAGTGCCATTACGAACGCCGCCGGAAGCAGGGCGGGGATCACCTCCCAGTCGAGCACTGGCAGCTGAAAGCTGGGCAGGCCCTGCGGGATGGACCCGACGACCTGCCCACCGGATGCGACAATGATGCGGTCCTCGTCGAAGCCGGACAGCCGCCACGGACGGCCCTCCGCATCGGCATGCCAGGGCCGGAATTGCGCTTCGCCGTCCGCGGTTTCCGAGCGTTCGAGGCGTTCCTTGTGGGCAGCCACGCGCAGATCACTCAGCTCGCGCTTGAGTTGCGATTCGCGGACCTCCAGGCGGGCAACACGCACCGCCAGATCGGGGGATTCGTCGCCGGTTTTCTTCGCCTCCTTCAGGGCGCGGCTGGCCTCGCTCAGGTCCTCCGACGTCGTATTCAGGGTGGCGCGGGTGTCGGCGAGTTCCTGGTACAGGTTACGCGCGTCGGTGGCCTGAATGCGGTCCAGCGTGACGGTCTCGTTCTTCTCGAAGCCGGTCATGGCGCTGATCAGTGTGCCCAGCACGACCACCACCAGCACGCCGGGCAGGCGGGGCATGATCCGGCGCAGCACGACCAGGGTGATCAGCGTCCCGGCACCGAAGGCGATGGTCGGCCAATGTGCGTGGCCCAGCTGGGTGACGACGCCGGCAAAGTCGGTCAGGAAGGTGCCGGTGTCGGGCTTGGGCACATTGAAGAAAGTGTTGATCAGTGAAAGGCCGATGATCAGGGCTGCCGCGTTGGTGAAGCCGACGATCACCGGCTGGGAGACGAAGTTCATCAGGATGCCGAGGCGAAAAAGGCCCAGCAGCATCCGCATGATGCCCACCATCAGTGCCAGAAGGATGGAGAGCTGGATGAAGTATTCGGTGCCGGCCACCGCGAAGGGAGCCAGGGACGCCGCAGACAGCAGCGACAACATCGCGACCGGCCCGGTATGCAGAAAGCGCGACGAACCCCAAAGCGAACCGATGACGGCCGGGAGCGCCGACGCGTACAGGCCGTAGACCACCGGGAGCCCGGCCAGTGTTGCGTAGGCCATGCCCTGGGGTACCAGGATCATGGCGACGCTGAGGCCGGCAATGATATCGGCGCGAATGGATTTCCCGGACATCGGGAACCAATTGATGAAGGGGAAAATGCGTTGGATCCAGTCGTTATTCATGCAGGTGAGGTCTTCCTTGTTCGAGATTGGTGCAGCACAACTCGGCCCGGCCGCGGGTTCGGCCGGGCGATTATACGCGACGAGGGCTAGCCTGCGGTTGGAAGTGTGGTTTCGGACGGATTGGAAGGCCGCGTCTTCTGGGCGCGGCTGGTGTCACGGGGTACCGCGACCATGACCACGGGCAGTTCGGCGGCCGTCTCGGTGCCCAGGACGTGATGACCGAGGTAGCCGCGTTCGTCACAGACGAGGAAGTCCAGACGAATGCCGCGCCCGAGCACCCGGCGCAGGGCCCGTTCCGGATCACCGGCGAGGGCCTCGATGCGGAGGCCGTGCGGCAGGGGGCCGATGTCGCGAGTGAAATGATCGATCAGGGCGCGGGCCTCCGCCTCGCTCAGGAACGTCAGCACCACCAGATCAGCGTCCAGGCGCTCGCAGCTGTCGGCGGCGTACTCGAATACGTGACGTGGGGCGAACGGCCCGAGATAGAGGCCGATGCGGCGGCGCGCCGGTGTCTGTGCCGCGGATTCAAGCGCATCCATCGGGGATGGGTTCACGACCGGGGTGTCGCTGGTGAGTGCGCGATGCTTGTCGCTCATTGGCTGCATTTCGGCAAGGTCGGCGTAGGCCAGGCCTTCGAGCATCTTTTTCATGGCGTGGGTCAGGGCCGGCATGGGGCGTATCCATCGTGAATTCGGTTAGTCCGTGTCCTATGCACGTGTTGTGCCATCGTCTAAAAACAGCGGCTTACGGGTGGCGGATCGTTTCCGGGCGTCGAAGGGTTGTTGCGGAATGCAACATGCATCCGGGAAGTCATCGTGCGGGGCGTTGCGATGCCCCTTTGTTGTGTTTCATAGTGCAACATACGCTATTGCAAAAGGTAACGTCATGGGGCGCAGTCTGCGCAGCAAGGTCCGCCGGGTGTACGCCGGGGTCCTGGCTCTGGTGCTGGGTCTCGTGGTGGCGCAATACGCGGCCCTGTCGAC
>NZ_JAWLFK010000087.1:1876-4937 GCF_041685615.1 Thioalkalivibrio sp. | reverse complement strand
GCACTACGGTGGGCCACCCAAACTTGGCGACCATGCCAGCGAACTCATCTCCCCGGCACCGGCCATGCGCTCGTTCCTCCGGGCCACCACAAAGCCCTACGCTTCGGCATCCCGGAACCCGTGTAGCGGCTATCCGGGGTCTCCCACGTACGGGCAGCCTCCACCCCCCGAGATCCCGGCGCTTCGCTACGGCCGGGGTGACCCTCGACGTACCGTGGCTCCGAGCCTGTAGGAGGCCAGCCCCCTGGCCGATGGGGCATATCCTGCACCCCATCGCGCAGGGGGCTGCGCTCCTACAGCAATACCCCCGTAGGACGCCAGCCCTCTGGCCGATCGGGCATATCCAGCGCCCCATCGCGCAGAGGGCTGCGCTCCTACATACGGGTCGGTTCCAAGATCGGTTGGAGGCCAATCCCTTAGCCGATTCGGTATGGGGAAAGCCCATACAACGTTGGTCAGCGGAGCAGAAACTCCTGCGGCGTCAGCGCGGGCACAGGCGAACCGGCGAAATCCTTGACGTTGCGTGTGACGATGCAGGCGCAACCCGCATGCTCGGCGGCGGCTGCTACCACGGCATCTTCGAAATCCGTCCAACCAAATGATCGCGCTCGTTCGAGTTCGGCGCGCCCGACCGCGCATACGCGTAAATGCAGCAACAGCCAGTTCAATGCCCGGTCCGCAGACGTTCGATCTGCATACCGTGCAACCAGGTAGTACACCGTGGTCGCCGCATGTGCGCTGATTACGCCTTCTTCTTTGCCGTGCAGTACCTGTTCCAGCACGGCCGCCGACACTCGGTAGTGCGGCTCGCGCTTTTGCAGAACGTCCAGCAGGACGTTCAGGTCGAGCATGATCACGATTGATGCTTGTCGCGCAGGTGGTCGTGATAGGCCTTCTCGGCATCCACATCGGCGGGGATCAGGCCGGTAATCGCTTCCAGCTCGGCACTTGGCGTATGGCGCTCGAGCGCACGCAGGCGACGCAGATGGCGATCAATCACCTCGGTCATGCTCATGCCGTGTGCTTTGGCGTAGGCCTTCGCGAACTCCACATCCTGCCTGGGCAGGCGTACGGTTACCTTGGTGGTTTCCTGTTCCACGCGATCACCTCTCGGGGCGTATGGCAGAGATAGTGAAATTGTACGGCACGGGTTTATTCATATCCAGGACGAACTCGACCGCCTGCCCTTGCGCCAGAGATCCCGGCTCTCCGCTTCGCCGCGGCCGGGAAGACGGGATGGGGATAGCCGCCTATTCAAACTCGGAACGAGAAATGCCCGACTGCCGAATGATCGACATCAGAGTGCCCTTTCGCCGTTCCGAATGATCCGGTATGGGGACCGTGATGGTGGAAGGTCCATCTTTTTTCTGCATGGCAACATGGCTGCCCCGTTGCCGAACGGGCTCGAAGCCGTGCCTCGCAAGGATGGCCATCACCTCCTTGCCCGAAAGCGGTCGCAGCTTACCCAACGGCGACCTCAACGCTGGTCACGAACACTTCGCCGTGGAGGCGCTCTTGAAGCTCGTCTTCCGGGGCCGACTCGAAGAACAGCTCCAGCGCTTCTCGCAAGTTGTCGCGAGCCTCTTCAATGGTCGCGCCCTGGCTTGCGACATCGACCTCGGGACAGAGCGACATATAGCCGCCGTCCTCCTGCTCGATAATCGCCGTCAAATGCTTGGTCATCACGCTTTCTCCAGTGCCGAACGGCCCAGCCACTAGTATAGCGGTGTCGCCACCGCTCCTTCCGCCATCCCGTAGTGTTTCAACTGCGAACGTCTGGGCGACGGGGCTCGCAATTCCGGGGCCCACGCCTAGCGCCACTGCGCATTCTGGCAGCAGGGCCGCTCTGCGTCGTCATCCCCCAAGCCGAACCCCTTCATCCCGTCATCGCGGAAACCGAAGAGCGGTTATCCGGGATCTTCAGCGTCCGAGGTTTGCTCAGCGCTGGAGATCCCCGCTCTTCGCTTCGCTGCGGCCGGGGTGATCGTCTGGCTGCGGTGGCTCCGAACCTGTAGGAGGCCAGCCCTCTGGCCGATGGGGCATATCCAGCGCCGCATCGCGCAGGGGGCTGCGCTCCTCCCGGTATGGATGGATGCGGCCGTCCGTACGTTTGC
The DNA here is from genome assembly GCF_041685615.1 of Thioalkalivibrio sp. Taxonomy (GTDB): domain Bacteria; phylum Pseudomonadota; class Gammaproteobacteria; order Ectothiorhodospirales; family Ectothiorhodospiraceae; genus Thioalkalivibrio. The sequence goes on along the minus strand of NZ_JAWLFK010000087.1, from coordinate 2,823 downwards.
GCGTCAACGTGGAATCCGGTGGACGTGCAGGCGCGGGACCTTTTCAAAATCGCCATCGGCCGTCACGAAGGCGCCTTCCGGGTCGACCACGAGCAGGGACGCGGCCTGGATAGCGTCGGGTGTGCGCAGACCATGGTGCGCACGCAGTTCCGTGGCCTTGTCCAGAACGGCCGTATCCAGCGCGATGACCGACAACCCCGGGTCGCCGAGAAACGCATCCAGTTGCTCAAGAAGTCGGGTGTTCGATTCGCGCAGTGGGCGCACGCGGCATTCCAGGCGGCTCAACGCGGATACCGCCAGCGCCGGAGGGCCGTCACCCTGCTCCAGTTCTCTGAGCACCTGACGAACCGCCTCTCGGGTACGGGTATCACCCTCCAGGAGGTAAATGATGGCGCTGGCATCCAGGAACGCCAGCATCAATCGGACCAGCCTTCGCGCTCCGCTTGCAGTTCGCGGTCCAGGTCCGCCCGGGTTCGCGGAGCCGACGGCGGTGCATCGTCCTCCAGCAACCGACGCCACAACCGCCCCCTGGCTTCGACGCCCTCCGCCAAAAGCTGGTAGGACTCCTCGCTCAGGATCACGTAACGCGGACGATTGCGCTGGATCACGTGCACCGGCCCCTTCTCCAGCGCCCGATCCACCGCGCTAATGCCGCGCCGCTTGATCTCCTGCGCCGAAATCACGTTCTCCATATCCACTCCAGTACCGTTTTTAGCACTGATAATAGCACCTCGCACAGCCCATCAAGCCTCCGTGTGTGGACCGGCCATCTTCTGGAAATCGCCCAGCCGACCGCCATCGCGGGAACCGGAGAACGGTTATCCGGGATTTCATGCGTGTGGAGAGCACTAACCGCAGAGATCCCGGATCTTCGCTTCGCTCCGGCCGGGATGACCGTGTACTGCAGTGGCTCCGGACCTGTAGGAGCCGAGCCCTCTCGGCGATTG
>NZ_JAWLFK010000087.1:0-1776 GCF_041685615.1 Thioalkalivibrio sp. | reverse complement strand
GTAGGAGCCGAGCCCTCTCGGCGATTGGGGCGCTGGACATGCCCGATCGCCCAGGGGGCTGGGCTCCTACACGTTTGCCCAACCGCGGGCGCGCATGTCGGTGAGGAACGCTTTGACTACGGCGGTCAGCGTCGGTACGAATTCGTGCCCGGCCTGTAGCGCGTCGGCCAGGGTTGTCGAGTCCTCGATGTATTCGTGCACCATCTGATTGCGTAATTTGCGCATGGCCAGCCAGTCATCACTGGAAGGGATCAACCCGAGTTTTTCGGCCCGGTCGAGGTTATCGATCGTTGCGCCAAGGTGTTCTCCCAGGGCTTCCAGGTAGAGCGGCAGCAACTTATCCCCCAGCGTATCCTGCAAGCGGCCGAACCGGCTGACGAAGGCTTCCACGCGTTCGGCTTCATCGACATGGTCCGCGAGTCCGCTTGCACGCTCCGGGGTAAACGGCTCGTTGAACACGCGTTGATCGGTGGTCAGAAGATGCTTTTGCTCCCGCTGAACGACACGCGCGAGAAAGCGCAGACGCTCGAGCTGGTCGGACTCTATCTTCACAGAAGCCGCCCTTCTTTTTCGGCAGTGCGATGGACCGGGCTCTGGGTGATGTTTGGCGCGGAGAGCACCACATCCACCGCGCGCCCCTGGAGCTGCCGGCTGAGCATGGCCGAGAGACGCGCGGAAAGTACGGCCGGGCGCTCGACAGGGTCGTCCAGCTCGACCAGCACGTCGACATCGCCGCCTCGCCGCGCATCATCCAGGCGCGAACCAAACAGGCGAACGCGCGCACTGGGCCCACATTCGCGGCGCACCACGTCGCGGATCGCTTGCATGTGTTCCGAGCTCAGTCGCATAAACTTGATTGTAGGCCAGTCACGCATGCCCGACCCAGCGGAAGCATCGCCCCGCAGGAGACAGGCGTGAAAACGGGGACAGATTTATTTTCTCACGTCCGGCGTGATGGCGGGTGGCCGGGACGGCGGCGCTCAATGCGGCAACCGATGATCTGCTCGACCTCGTTCACGAAGCGCTGGCCGCCAGTCAGTTGACCACGCTGCAAGGCCTCGCGCTTCAGTGTCAGCTCCTGCTCCGGCACGCCCCGCTCCACCGAAACAAGCGGCTCCTTCTCCGTCAGGGTGCCGACACCCAGTTTTCCATTTGTAGCCCCGGCACGCGATCGAACTCCCGGCCATTGTTGGTGGCGAGGATGGCGTTGGTGGCGCGGGCATGCGCCGCGATAAGGAGATCGTTGGCGCCGATTGGCGTGCCGGCGCGTTCGAGTTCCGCGCGGATGTCGGCATAGTGCTCGGTGGCTTCTTCCGGCCAGTCGCAGACCTTCGTGAACGCCAGAAAGCGTTCAAGTGCGGCCTCGCTGCGTTCGCGGTAATGCGAGCGCCGCACCCCGTACCGCAGTTCGGCCACAACCACCGCGGACAGCCCCACATCGCCCACCGAAACGTGACGCAGCCGCTCATGCACTTCGGGCGGGCGGCGCTTCATGATGTAGATGCAGATGTTCGTGTCCAACATGTAGCGCACGGGTCACAATGCCTCGCGGTCCTGCGCCACGTGATCCTCGATCGAATCGGGGAAGTCTTCGGGCAGGGTCTCGCCGGGACCCCGGAAATAATCATCCCAGGACCGGGGTTTGGCGCGCAGAATCAACGTGTCGCCACTCTTTTCGATCACCACCTCGTCGGCATCAAAGGTAAAGCCCTTCGGCAGCCGAACGGCCTGGCTGCGACCATTCCGGAACAAGCTCGCGATGCGTCGTTTCATGGC
>NZ_JAWLFK010000009.1:4597-61929 GCF_041685615.1 Thioalkalivibrio sp. | reverse complement strand
GGGTGGAAGATCGGAAGGAAAAATCGGTGTAAAAAAATGGTGGCCGTCTCGGCGCTGCCAATGGCGGTGTACTTGCCCTGTTGTTGCCCTTGAATCTAAGAACCGTCTTTAGTGCCCTCTTCCCCTCTTTCTGTCCAGCTCTTTTTGTGTCCGTCGTGGTGGATTGCCGCAGCGGGGCGGGGCGTCAGGGTACAGGCAGGAGCAGGGCGATGCCGGTGAGGACGGTGACCACTTCGAAGGCGCGCTTGACCAGGCGGTTGCCGTAGCGCTGGGCGGCCCAGGCCCCGAGGTAGCCGCCGACAAAGCTCCCCACCAGCAAGGCCGGCAGCCAGTCCCATTGCACGGTGCCCAGGGTCCCCAGCATCAGTGCCCCCGCGCCGTTCCAGACCAGACCCACCAGCACCATGGTGTAGGCCACGGCCTGGGTGTAGCTCATGCCGTACCAGCGCACCAGCCACAGGGTGACCATCAACCCGGTGCCCGAGGCCAGCGAGCCATTCAGGACCCCGATCAGGAACAGACCGCCGGCCCCGATCAGGACGTGGCCCCAGGAAAACCCGATCTCGCGCACGACCTGGCCCAGCTGCGGACGGCGCCAGGAGTACCAGCCGAGACCGATGGTCAGCAGTCCCAGGGCGATTTCACCGGCCCGCGGAGGGATGCCCAGGACCACCCAGGCACCGATTAGCACTCCAGGCAGACCGGCCAGCAGGATAATGCCTAGGCGCGCAGGCTCGAATGTGCTTTTCTTGAGGTGGCGCAAGCCGGCGCCGGCGCCGAGGGCGACGGAGGCGATCTTGTGGGTTGCCAGCGCCACCGGGTAGGGAAGGCCCAGAAAAATCAGGGCGGGCAGTTGCAACAGGCCTGCCCCGCCACCGGCCAGGGCGGAGAAGCCGTTGGCGACGATGGCGATGAAGACGAGTCCGAGGTGTTCGAGAATGGTCATTTGGGGTGCGTGTAACCGAAAGCGGTCAGGACCTGTGTGCTCGAGGGTGGCCGGCGTGGTGCTGCTGGCGCTGGCCGTCCCGGCACAGGCCGACATCTACCGCTGGGTGGATGATGACGGGACCGTACACTACTCCAGTTCTCCGCAGCCCGAGACCAGCCAGCGCGAACGCCGGGTCTACGACTCCGAGGGCCGTATGCGCGAGATCCTGCCGGCACCGATGAGTGCCGAGGAGCGGGCGCAGGCCGCGGCCGAGCGCGAGCAGGCGGAACGCGATCTGGAGGCGACCCAGCGAGCGCGCCAGGACCGGGCCGAGCGCGAGACCCAGCTGCGCCGGGCCTATGCCTCGCTGGACGAGATCGAGGAATTGCGTGACCGACGCGAGCGTTCGATCGGTAGCAATATCCAGCGCAGCGAGGCCCAGGAAAAGACACTGTTGCGCGAACGCGAGCGCATCCGGCGGCAGCTGGACGGCGCCAACGAGGACTCCGGGCTGGCGGATCGCTACCACGCGGAACTGGAGGAGCTGGACAACCGCATTGCCCGCGAACGCCAGTACCGCCGTGGCCAGCGCGACCGCCTGTCCGCGATCCACGAACGCCTCGACCTCGACCAGCGCGACTTCCAGCGACTGGTGCAGAACGGAAGCCGCTAGCCACCACTGGCCGGGCTAGCGGCTGATGAGTGTCCCCACGCCCTGGTCGGTCAGCAGTTCCAGCAGGACTGCGTGCTCCACGCGGCCGTCGACGATATGGGTCGCGTTTACCCCGCTGCGCACGGCATCCAGGGCGCAGCGGATCTTCGGGATCATCCCGCCGTGGATGGTGCCGTCGCGGATCATGCCATCGACCTCCGGCGCGGCCAGGCGTGGCAGCAGGGCCCCGTTATCGTCCAGCACGCCCGGGGTGTTGGTCAGCAGGAACAGCTTCTCCGCATCCAGCACCACCGCGAGTTTCTCGGCCGCGGTGTCGGCGTTGATGTTGTAGGCCTTGCCGTCGCGGTCGAAGCCGATCGGGGCGATCACCGGGATGAAGTCGCCTTCGTCCAGGGTGTGCACGATCGCGGGGTCGACGCCCTCGACCTCGCCCACATGCCCCAGATCCACGGTCGGCTGGCCCGCGGACGCGCCATGGTCGCGCAGCGGGGTCGCGCGGATCATCTGCCCGTCCTTGCCCGTCAGGCCGACCGCCCGGCCGCCGAAGCGGTTGATCAGCGACACGATCTCCTGGTTCACGAGACCGCCCAGGACCATCTGCACGACGTCCATGGTCTCGCGGTCGGTCACGCGCAGGCCGTTGACGAATTCCGTCTCCTTGCCCAGGCGCTTGAGTAGCTCGCCGATCTGCGGCCCGCCACCGTGCACCACCACCGGGTTCACGCCCACCTGCTTCAGCAGCACGATGTCGCGCGCGAACGAGGCCTTCAGGTGGTCCTCGGTCATGGCGTTGCCACCGTACTTGATCACGATGGTCTTGCCCGCGAAGCGCTGGATATAGGGCAGCGCCTCGATCAGTACATGGGCAACGGAGTGGGCCGTCTGGGTATCCATGGCGGGTCCGGTCGTCAGGTTTCGCAGCCGCGCAGTTTAGCACCCCACCCGGCGGGCGCGCCCCCCGTTTTTCGGTGCAAGCAGGACGCATCATTTGACTCGTCTCCCCTCAGGCCCTTATAAAGCTGCATAACAAATCAATCAATAAGGGATGCAAGATGCTTTCAAGCGAACAAAAGGCCGTCATCCAGCAAACCGTGCCGCTGCTGGAGTCCGGTGGCGAAGCCCTCACTCGCCACTTCTACGAGATCATGTTGCGCGACTACCCGGAGGTGCAGCCGCTGTTCAATCAGGCGCACCAGGCCAGTGGCGAACAGGCACGGGCACTTGCGAATGCGGTCCTGAACTACGCACGGCACATCGACCAACTGGAGGCCCTGGGCCCGCTGGTGGGTCAGATTGTCAACAAGCACGTCTCGTTCCAGGTGCAGCCCGAGCATTACCCGATTGTCGGCACCTGCCTGTTGCAGGCCATGCGCGAGGTGCTGGGCGAGGACGTCGCGACCGACGCGGTCCTGGAGGCCTGGGGCGCGGCCTACCAGCAGTTGGCGGATATCCTGATCGAGGCGGAAGAGGGGGTGTATGCGGCGCACGAACAGCAGCCCGGTGGCTGGCGGGGTGCGCGTCCGTTCCGCGTTCAGTGCAAGGTTCCGGAGAGCGAGGAGATTACCTCGTTCTACCTGAAGCCGGTGGACGGGCAGCCGCTGCCGCAGCACCAGCCGGGGCAGTATCTCGGCCTGCGCCTGATCATCGACGGCAAGGAGGTGCGGCGGAACTATTCGTTGTCCGCTGCCGCGAACGGCGAGACCCTGCGCATCAGCGTCAAGTGCGAGTCGGGCGGTGTCGCCTCGACGTTCCTGCATGATCGAGTGGATGAGGGCGACACCCTTGATGTGTTCCCGCCCGCTGGAGATTTCGTGCTGCGGCCCGCGGATCGTCCGGTGGCTTTCGTGACCGCGGGGGTGGGTATTACCCCGGCGGTTGCGATGACCGAGGCGGCGCTGGCGGACGGGCGCAAAGTGCACTTTGTCCACTGTGCGCGACACGGTGGCGTGCACGCGTTCCACGACTGGGTGGAGGGGCAGGCGGAGCGCTCGCCGGGCCTGACCCGGCGCTATTGCTACAGCGAACCGCGTGCCGGCGACCAGCCGCATGCGGAAGGCTTCCTGACCCGTCAGCAGCTCGCCGACTGGCTGCCCGACAGCCGCGAGGTGGATGTCTATTTCCTCGGGCCGAAGCCCTTCATGCAGCAGGTGCGCGGCCACCTGCGCGGTCTGGGCATCCCGGACGACCGGGTGAACTACGAGTTCTTCGGGCCCGCCTCCGCGCTGGAGACCTGATGAGATTCGGGGGCCGGGCCGGAAGTCAGCCCCGGCCCGAAGACCCGAAGCCGCCTGTGCCTCGGGCGGTTTCCTCGAAGTCCTCGACGACGCGGAACTTCGGCTGGACGACCGGGACGATGACGAGCTGCGCCAGGCGCTCGCCGATCTCGAGCGTGTAGGCGCTCGCGCCCCGGTTCCAGCAGGAGACCATCAGCGGGCCCTGGTAGTCGGCGTCGATCAGGCCCACGAGATTCCCCAGCACCAGGCCGTGCTTGTGCCCGAGCCCGGAGCGCGGAAGGATCATCCCGGCATAGCCCGGGTCCTCGATGTGGATCGACAGCCCGGTCGGGATCAGCTCGGCCGCGCCCGGCTCCAGTGTCAGCGGGGACTCGATCATGGCGCGCAGGTCCACGCCGGCGGAGCCATCGGTGGCCGGGGCGGGCAGCGGGAAGTCCGTGCCCATGCGCGGGTCGAGGATCTTCAGGTCAATCTCGGGGACGGGCATTCATTCTTCCTTGGCATTGATCAATGTTTCCCTCGGGGTTCGTGATCCGCCAGGCGCTCGATGATCAGGTCGATCAGCGCCCGGGCCAGCTGCGCCTTGGGCTGGTTCGGCAGGCTCCGTTCGCCATCCTCCCACAGGCACAGCAGTTCGTTGTCGGCGGTGCCGAAGGCCAGGCCCTCGCCGACGCGATTGGCCGCGATCAGGTCAATACCCTTCGCGCGACGTTTTGCGTCGGCATGTTCGTGCAGGTGTTCGGTCTCGGCGGCGAAGCCGACCAGGAACGGACGCCGGGGGAGCGTAGCCGCCTGGCCTGCGGCGTCCGCGAGGATGTCCTCGGTGCGTTCCAGGGCCAGATTCATCGTTGGGTCGGATTTCTTGATCTTCTGGGCGTGTGGTGCGGCCGGGCGGTAGTCGGCCACGGCCGCCGCTGCGATCAGGATGTCGGTCGCGGGGAACCGTTCCATCACCGCCGAATGCATGGCGGCGGCGGTTTCGGTGGCAACGCCCTCGACGCCGGCGGGCACGGCCTGTGCGGAGGGGCCGTGCACCAGCGTCACCCGGGCGCCGGCGTCGCGCGCCGCCGCGGCCAGGGCGAAGCCCATGCGCCCGGAGCTGCGGTTGCCGATGAAGCGCACGGGGTCGATGGGTTCGAACGTGGGGCCGGCCGTGATCAGCACGTGGCGGCTGGCCAGCGGGCCGTCGGCCGGCTGCAGCAGCTCGTGTGCGATCGCGGCCGGCTCGCGCAGGCGGCCTTCGCCCTGCTCGCCGCAGGCCTGCTCCCCGCTGTCGGGTCCGATCAGGGTGACGCCGCGTTCGACCAGGGTCGCAATGTTCGCCTGCGTGGCCGGATGCGCCCACATGCGATGGTTCATCGCTGGCGCCAGGGTGACCGGCGCGCTGGTGGCCAGCAGCAGGGTGCTCAGCAGGTCGTCCGCCAGGCCCTGGGCATAGCGGGCGACCAGATTGGCGCTCGCGGGGGCGACCACGATGCGCTCGGCCCAGCGCGCCAGGGCGATATGGTCCATGCCGGATTCGGCCTCGGCATCCAGCAGTTCGGTGCGCACCGGCGCGCCGGACAGGGCCTGGAAGGTCAGCGGGGTCACGAAGGCGCGGGCGCCCGCGGTCATCACCACACGCACCTCGCAGCCGGCGCGCTTGAGCTCGCGCACCAGCTCGCAGGCCTTGTAGGCGGCGATGCCGCCGCTGACACCGACCAGTATCCGGGGCTGGTTGTCGTGATCCGTCATGCGCCGGATTCTACCCCTTAAGGAGACGCTGATTAATTCGCACGTTCGCGCTCGAGTCGATTTTGCTCGATGACAAGGCGCGGTGAACGACGTGTAGCCGCGCTACATAAGTGAGCCGCAATGCGGTCAGCGGGCCCATTTTTGTCAAGTACGGGCGGCCGAGCCCCTTCGGGGTTGGGCCCCCTTTCCTCGATCCTGCGTTGCGCCCCGATGATCGACACGGGACCGTAGAGTGACTACGGCACTGCGCACCGCGCCATGTCTCGGGAAAAAATGGGGCACCAACGCGGACGTGCGAATGGATCAGCATCTCCTTACCCCTTGTCCTGGCGCGCGGAGACGCCGGCGGTCAGGGCGTAGCGCATCGCATCCTCCAGCGGCAGGTCCAGCGGCTCGACCCGCTCGCGTGGCAGCATCAGGGTGTAGCCGCCAATCTGGTAGCTCATGGGCATGTAGACCGCGAGCGTCTCCGGCCCGCCCAGGTTGTCCGGCAGACCCTCGAAATCCTCGCGGGTGACAAAGCCGACCAGTTTGAAATCGGTTCCGGGGAACGTGACGAGCACGGCCTTCCCGAAGCGCTGATGGATGTCGCCGGAGAGCAGGTTGGTGACGTCGCGCACGGTGCCGTGGATCGTCTTGATCACGGGGATGCGCTGCATCAGGCCCTCCAGCCAGTCGAACAGCCAGCGCACGACATAGGCCTGAAGCAACACCCCGAGGCCGAAGATCAGGCCGATACCGGCCAGGATCCCCATGCCCGGGAAGTACAGGAGATCCGGCAGGATGGCCTGCAGCAGTCCCCCGAGGACCTGTTCGGCGGTGCTGCCCAGCCACCACAGCAGGGCCAGTGTGATCGCGGCCGGCAGGATCGCGGCCAGGCCGGTCAGAAAGGTGCGGGAGATTTGGCGCACAGCAGGCTCCGTGCAGGGGGTATGCTCTGGATGCTAACGCATTCGGGTCATACGCACGGCGCGTCGGTGCAAGGATTGGGGCCGGCCTGGCACTTCGGGGAACCGGGCCAGTCTATGGATCGAGACAGGCGGCGATATGGCTGGCCAAATGGAGTACATGATGAAGAGATGGACGGGAGCGGGCCTGTGGGCCCTGGTGTTTGCCATGATCGTGTTGCCACAGGCGGCGCCGGCGGAGCCATCCAGCGCCGCCGCGCCGGCGGACTACGCGATGACGCCGGAGGAAGTCGCGCCGGGCGTCTATGCGGTAATGACGCCGGCACGGGATTTTCCCAGCCGCGAAAACCTCGGCTGGAACGCCAACATGGCGTTCGTGGTGACCGACGACGGGGTACTGGTATTCGACACGGGCGCGTCCGAGGCCATGGGCATGGCGCTGCGCGAGGCGATTGGCGAGGTTACCGACCAGCCAGTGCGCTGGATCGTCAACAGCCACGGCCATGGCGACCACTGGCTGGGCAACCGTGCCTTCGCGGGCTCCGATCCGGAGATCGTGGCCGGTTCCGACGCGCTCGCGCGCATGGAGGCAGAGGGGGAAGGCTGGGTCGAGAACTTCCGCGAGATGACCGAGGGCGCGACTGGCGACACCACGCCGCTGCTTCCAAATGGTGCCGTGGATGAGCGCACCACCCGTGACCTCGGCGGCACCGAGGTCGTGATCTTCCCCTCCGCGGGCGCGCATTCGCCGGGCGATCTGAGCGTCTGGTTGCCGCAGACGCGGGTCCTGCTGGCCGGCGACGTGGTCTACAGCGATCGTGCGCCGTCGGTCTGGGATGGCGATGTCGCGCAATGGATCGATCTGCTGGACGAGCTCATTGCGCTGGAGCCGGCGGTGGTCGTACCCGGCCACGGCCGGCTGGAGGATGCGCAGACGCTGGATCGGCTGCAGCGTTATCTGGTCACCCTGTGGGAGGGGATCGAGGAAGGCGTGGAACAGGGGCTGGCCGATTTCGAGACGGTGCCCCTGGTGCGCGAGCGCATGGGTGACCTGATCGAGGATTATCCGGGCTTCGAGGACAAGATCGACCGCTCGGTGGCCACCACCTACCCGGATGTCGAGGCCGCGATCTTCTGAATGTCCGCACTCAGAACTGCCAGGTCGCGTGCAGCGAGCCAAACTCGGCCGCGCCCTTGGCCTGCCCGCTGAACTCGCGGGAGCGCCAGACGTGGGTGTAGCCCAGGCGCACCCCGCCGACGTGGAACACGAAGCCGGCGGTCAACTCGCCCACCACGGGGTGCTTGTCCACCGAGGGCCCGTCGCGAAAGACCGGGCCGTCCAGGAACAGGTCGTAGAGCATCAGTCGCGTGTCGATGCCTGCAAACGCATAGCCGCCGGCCGGAGCGCGGGCCTCGAACGTGTGGGAGCCGGACAGGGCCGGTCGGATCCGAGGCGGACCGTAATCGCCGGGCAGGTGGCGACCCGCCCGCAGGATTGCCCCGGCATTCGCGAATGTGAAGGGCGTCCCGGCTGCCGCGCCCCAGTGCGGGGTCAAATCCCAGCCCCATCCGTCAGTGGCGCGCTGCGCATAACCGCGTAGCTGACGCTCGTATGCCACCATCAGCGTGGGTTCATTGCCAATCTGGTGATCCCACCCCTGCGGTTGCGCCGTGCTGGACCAGCTGTGAACCTCCCGCTGCGTACGGTCCGCGAGGGAGGCCGGCCCGACCGCGCCGAGGCTGACCTGCAGTCGGTCCAGGCGGTCGTCGTGTTCCTCGGCCATGCTGAAATTCAGGTACAGCCAGCCGGCGTAGGGGCGGTCGTCCGGGTCCGGCGTCGCTCGCTCGATGTCCTCCGGGGTATACATGTTCTGCCCAAGATGGACGGCGGCCTTCAGGCGCCCAGGCTCTTCCCGGTCCACGAAAAGGGGGAGGAAATCCGCCACGTCTCGCAGCCAGGACGGGACTCGCTCGTCGCTGCGGGTCCAGCCGATACGGAAGCCGTTGGTGTAGTGGCGGTCCTCGCCGGCAAACAGGTCGTTCTCGAACTCGAAGTGTAGGGCATCGACACCGGGCTCGGCTGCAACGTTCGGGCTCGCGGCCGCCACGCAGAGGGCCGTCCCGGCCAGCAACGCCTGCATGGCGCGGTGGGGCCACCGTCCGCGGGGCGCGGGGGCGTTCCGGTATGATGGGCGCATGGACCTCTCCAACCAGATCATCTTCCTGGGCGCGATCGTGTTGCTGGGGAGCATCCTTTCGAGCGTGATCACCTCGCGACTGGGAGTGCCCCTGTTGCTGGTGTTCCTGGTCATCGGGATGCTGCTGGGCCCGGAAGGTCCGGGCGGTCTGGTGTTCGAGAATATCACCCTAGCCTACCTGATCGGCTCGGCGGCGCTGGCGATCATCCTGTTCGACGGCGGGATGCGAACACCGGCGCGTAATTTCCGCATCGGGCTGAAGCCGGCGCTGGGGCTTGCGACCATCGGGGTCCTCGTGACCTCCGGGCTGACCGGTGTCTTTGCCGTCTGGTGGCTCGAGTTATCCTGGCTGGAGGGGTTGCTGCTGGGGGCCATCGTCGGCTCCACCGACGCCGCCGCCGTGTTCTCGCTGTTGCGCTCGCGCGGGCTGGAGCTGAAAAGCCGTGTGGGTGCGACCCTGGAGATCGAATCCGGGTCCAACGATCCGATGGCGATCTTCCTCACCATCGTGCTGATCGAGCTGCTGCTGGTGCCCGATCAGCAGTTCGGCCTGGTGGTGCTGGTCGAATTCATCCAGCAGATGGGCCTGGGTGCCGTTCTCGGGGTTGGCGGTGGCCTGGCATTGCTGGCGCTGATCAACCGGGTGCCCATGGCCGCGGGCCTTTATCCGTTGTTTGCGATGGCGGGGGCGCTGGCGATTTTCGGGCTGACCGGTCTGGTCGGCGGTTCCGGGTTCCTGGCGGTGTATCTGGCCGGGCTGCTGCTGGGCAACCGGCCGCTGGAGGCCTCGCAGAATATCAAGCGCTTCCACGACGGCATCGCCTCGCTGGCGCAGATCGGCATGTTCCTGATGCTCGGCATGCTGGTGGCGCCCTCCGGGCTGCCACCGGTGGCGCTGGACGCGGGACTGGTCGCCGCCGTGCTGATCCTGTTCGCGCGGCCGCTGGCCGTCTGGATCTGCCTGTATCCGTTCCGCTTCCCCTGGCGCGAGCAGGTGTTCATCGCCTGGGTGGGCCTGCGCGGGGCGGTGCCGATCATCCTGGCATTATTCCCGCTGCTGGCCGGGCTGGAGCTGGCCGGCCACTTCTTCCACGTGGTGTTCTTCGTGGTGCTGATCTCGCTGCTGGTACAGGGATGGACGGTTGCGCCCTCGGCACGCTGGCTGGGGCTGGAGCTGCCCCCCACCACCGCGCGCGTACAGCGCACCGAGCTGGACATCCCGGGGCAGCAGGAGATGGAACTGGTCGGCTATCGTCTGGCCGAGACCACGCCGGTGGTGCGCGAGGCCTGGTCGAATTTCCGCTTGCCGGGGAGCGCGCGGGTGGTGGCCCACCTGCGCGGCGGCAAGCTGCTGGAGACACTGGAGCTACTGGACCTGCACGCCGGTGATCACCTCTACATCATGGTCACGCCCGCGGATCTGCATGACCTCGACCGCCTGTTCGTGCCCAAGGACGAGGTGCCTGAACGGCTCACCGAGCGCAGCGTGTTCGGCGAATTTGCCCTCAATGGCGATGCCCAGCTGGGCGCGGTTGGCATGGCCTACGGCGCTCCGGTCCCGCCGGAGCGCCAGGGCGAGACCCTCGAAATCTACCTGCGTCGCGAGCTCCAGGCCGAACCGGTCGTCGGTGACGCCGTCGATCTCGGCCCCATGCGCCTGGTCATCCGGGAAATGGAAGGTCCCCGAATCACCCGGGTTGGCCTGAAGCTCGTGAAATGACCCCCGGCCGGTGAGTCTACTTCTCGAGCATGGCCTTGAGGCCGGCCAGGTGGGCGCGGGCGGTGAGCTGCTGGGTCTCGGGGTCTGGCGGCTTGGCGTCCGGCCAGTCGAGGTGATCCCCGGGGAGTTCGTCGAGAAAGCGGGATGGCTCGCAGTCGATGGTCTCGCCGTAGCGGCTGCGTTGCTGGGCGTAGGTGATCAGCAGGGTCTGCTGGGCGCGGGTCAGGCCGACATAGGCCAGCCGGCGCTCCTCCTCGATGGAGTCGTCCTCGACGCTGACCCGGTGCGGCAGCAGCTCCTCCTCGAAGCCGACCAGGCAGACATGCGGGAACTCCAGGCCCTTGGCCGTGTGCAGGGTGAGTAGCTGCACGGCTTCCTCGCCTTCCTGGGACTCGCGGTTGCGGTCGAGGATGTCCATCAGGCTGATGCGGTTGACGATGTCGGCCAGCCCCATGCCCCGGTCATCCTCGGCCTCCTCGTCGCCGTATTCGGCGGTGGTGTTGCCCCCGCCCATGCGGCCGACCCAGTCGATGAACTCGCGCACGTTGTCCATGCGCCGGGTGGCGGCACGCGGGTTGGGGCTGTTCTCGAGCAGCCAGGATTCGTAGTCGATGTCCTCGACCAGGGCCTGCAACAGTGCGTTGGGGTCCTCCTCCGCGCCGTGGCGCTGGAAGCCGTCGACCCAGTCGGTAAAGCGTTCCAGCCGTGCCTGCGCGCGGGCATCCATGTATTCGGACAGGCCGGCGCCGCGCGCGGCCTGCAACAGGGAAGCCCCGCGCTGGTTGGCGTAGTGGCCGAGCTTTTCCAGGGTCGCCGGCCCGATTTCGCGGCGCGGCACGTTGACCACGCGCAGGAAGGCGGTGTTGTCGTCCGGGTTGGCGAGCAGGCGCAGGTAGGCGACCAGGTCCTTGATCTCGGCCTTCTCGAAGAACGACTGCCCGCCGCTCAGGCGATAGGGGATGCCCTGCTCGCGCAGTAACTTCTCGAACAGTCGGGACTGGTGGTTGCTGCGGTAGAGGATCGCGAAGTCGCCCCAGCCGGCATTGAAGCGGAAACGCCGGCGCATCAGCTCGGAGACCACCCGCGCGGCCTCGGTGTCGGCGTCGGAGCAGCCGATCACCTCGATCTTCTCGCCCTCGCCGAGCGCACTCCACAGCCGCTTCTCGAACACGTGGGGGTTGTTGCCGATCAGGGCGTTCGCGGTGTGCAGGATGCGGTTGGTGGAGCGGTAATTCTGCTCCAGCTTGATCACCTCCATGCGCGGGAAGTCCTGCTGCAGACGCGCGAGGTTCTCCGGGCGCGCACCGCGCCAGGCGTAGATCGACTGGTCGTCGTCCCCGACCACGGTGAGGCCGCCGCTTACGCCGACCAGCAGGCGCACGAGCTGGTACTGGGCAGAGTTGGTGTCCTGGTATTCGTCCACCAGCAGGTGGCGGATGCGGTCCTGCCAGCGGTTGCGCAGCTCCGGGTCGTCGCGCAGGCAGTCCACCGGGCGCTTGATCAGGTCGTCGAAGTCCACCGCGTTGTAGGCGCGCAGGGCGTCCTGGTAGCGCGGGTACAGGTTGGCCGCGGCGATCGCCTCCGGCGAATCGCTCATCTGGCCCGCCTCGTGCAGCGCTTCATCCGGCGTCCTCAGGTCATTTTTCCAGCGGCTGATGTGCCCGATCAGGGCGTCCACCTCGGAGCCGGTGTCGTCGCGGTAGGTGATCTCGCGCAGCAGCTGTCGGCAATCGCCGGGGTCGAGGATGGAGAAGCCGGGGCGCAGCCCGGCCGCCTGCAATTCCCGACGCAGGAAATTGAGCCCGAAGGTGTGGAAGGTGGAGACGTTCAGCCCGCGGGCCTGTTCGCGCGACAGGCGGCCCTGGACGCGTTCGCGCATCTCGCGCGCGGCCTTGTTGGTGAAGGTGATCGCGACGATCTGGCGCGCGGCCAGGCCGCGTTGCTCGATCAGGTACGCGATCTTCTCCGTGATCACCCGCGTCTTGCCCGAACCGGCTCCGGCCAGGACCAGCAGGGGGCGGTCCGTGGTGGTCACGGCAGCTTGTTGTTGGGGATTGAGTTCGGACACCGGGGCGGTCGATTCCTTCGCAGCGGGGCGCGTAAACTAACCCACGATCCAGGATTCATAAAGACAACAGCGGTGAGGATAAGCCATTGACCCAGGCCCCGGGTGCCCCCACGTCGGCCGCGGCGGATGTGCCGCTCGCGCGTCTGACCCAGTTCGATTTCCACCAGCGCCTGATGGATGTGCCGGGGGCAGCGGTGATCCTGTTCACGCGCCGTGGCTGCGGGGCCTGCAAGGTGATGGGACGCGTGCTGGCGGACTGGCAGGCGGAGCCGGGTGCGCCGGCGTTGTTCGTGGTGGATGCGGAGACGGATACCGCCCTGGTGCGGGAGTTCGAGGTGTTCCATCTCCCGGCGTTGTTCGTGTTCCAGTCGGGCAGCTACCACGGCCGACTGGAGGCCCCGCCCCGCCTGCCCCTGCTGCGCGAGGCCCTCGCGGCCTGCCTGGCGCGCCCACCCGAGGAGGCCCCATGACCGCGCGTGACAACGACCGCGACTGGTGGCCGCCGGCGCGAATGGTGCAGAGTCCGAATCAGGACGACCGCCCGCCAGGCGAGGCCCCGGAACTGCTAGTGGTGCATGCCATCAGCCTGCCCCCGGGAGAGTTCGGTGGCGGGCATGTGGCCGATCTCTTCCAGAACCGGCTGGACCCGAAGGGACACCCCTATTTCGCCGGGATCGCGGACTTGCGCGTCTCGGCCCATGTGCTGATCGACCGCGAGGGCCATGCCACCCAGTTCGTTCCGTTCTCCCGGCGTGCCTGGCATGCCGGGCCCTCCCGGTGGCAGGGACGCGAGCGCTGTAACGATTTCTCCATCGGGATCGAGCTGGAGGGAACCGACGAGGACCCCTTCACCCCGGTGCAGTACGCCGAGTTGGCACGCTTGATTGGCTGGCTCCGGGAACGCTGGCCGGGTATCGCGCCGGATGCGCTCGCCGGCCACAGTGATATCGCCCCCGGGCGCAAGACGGATCCCGGCCCCTGTTTTGACTGGGCGCGCCTGCAGCGGGAACTGCACGAGGCCATGGCATGATCGTGGATCTGCTGCGTCATGGCGAGCCGGAGGGCGGCCAGCGCTATCGCGGCCACGGCTGCGACGACCCGCTGAGCGCGCGTGGCTGGACCCAGATGGAGCGGGCGGTGCAGGGAGAGGACGGCTGGCAGTACGTGGTCAGCTCGCCGATGCAGCGCTGCCGCGCCTTCGCCGAGCGTTTCGGGTCCGAGCGGGGGCTTCCGGTGACGCTGGCGCCGGACCTGCGCGAGGTCGGTTTCGGTGACTGGGAGGGTCGCACCCGGGTCGAACTGCAGCGGGAACGGCCGGAGGAATACCGTGCCTTCTATGCCGACCCGGTGCATGCACGGCCGGCGGGGGCCGAGCCGCTGGCGGTCTTCCGGCGCCGGGTCGAGGCCGGCTTCGATGCGGCGTTACAGCCGTTGGAGGCGGAACGGGTGCTGATGGTGGTGCACGCCGGCGTCATCCGGGCCCTGGTGGGCTGGGTGATGGGCGTGCCGGACGATCGGCTGTTCCAGCTCGAATGCGAGTACGCCAGTCGCACCCGCCTGCACCGGCATCCAACCCGGGACTGGCGCCTGATCCACGCCAACCGGGTCTGAGCCGGACTCAACCGGCCTTGCTGTCGCGCTTCGGGACGGCCTTGACCGACAGGTAGTAGTCGTTATTGAGCACGTCGATCAGGCGGTCGATGTTCGGGTGCTTGCCCGGATTGGCGCGGGCGTCATCGGCGTGGCTGCCGTACAGTAGTAGCCCCGAATTGGCTGCCTTGGGGCCGATCCCGCCGTAATCCAGCGCCAGCTGATAGTAGATCTGCAGCGACAGGTTCTGGCCGTCCACGTTTTCGATGGTGGCGGTGGGGTTGTAGTCCTCGCCAAACAACTCCAGGCGTTCGATATTGCTGACGTCGGGCAGCTTCTTGGACATGTCGGGCTCCTCGAAATGATCGCGGCATTATCGGGGCACGACCCGGTCGCGACAACCAAACCGCGAAGGCCGCAGGGTCGAGCCAGAACGGCGGCCGGGGCCTTGCATGCTAAGATACCGCCTTTTGCCGAAGGGAGAGAGCATGTCGCGAAGCGCGTTCATGGAGGCCGCCCAGGCCGCTGCCGATGCCGCCGAGAAGGTGATCCGCCATTACTACGAGGCGGGCGTCGATGTCGAAACCAAACCCGACGATACCCCGGTCACCCGGGCCGACGTGGAGAGCGAACAGGCCATCCGTCAGGTGATCCGCGAGCACTTCCCGGACCACGGTTTCTATGGCGAGGAGACCGGGCAGTCGGACATGGATTCCGACTACGTCTGGCTGATCGATCCGATCGACGGCACCAAGAGCTTCGTGCGCCGCTATCCGTTCTTCTCCACCCAGATCGCGCTGATGCACAAGGGTGAACTGATCCTGGGCCTGTCCAACGGTATTCAGTTCGGCGAGCGGGCCTGGGCCGAGAAGGGCCAGGGCGCCTTCCTGAACGGCGATCCGATCGCGGTCGAGAAGACCACCGATCTGGGGCGTGCGTCCCTGTCCACCGGCAACCTCAAGTCCCTGGCACAGAGCCCCGAGGGCTGGACAGCGCTGGGCGGCATCATGGCCGAGGTGAACCGCACCCGCGGCTATGGTGATTTCTACCACTATCACCTGTTGGCGCGCGGCAGCATCGACCTGATCGTCGAGTCCGACGTGAACATCCTCGACATCGCCGCCCTGGCGGTGATCGTGCGCGAGGCGGGAGGCGTGTTCACCAACCTCTCCGGTGGCGAGCTGGACCTGAAGACGGCGGACGTCCTGGCCGCGGCTACCCCGGAACTGCACCGGACGGCCCTGAACCGCCTCGCCTGGAAGGGCTGACCGCTTTTCCGGGCCACCGAGGCGCCAGCGGTCCCGGAGAAGGCTGGTCTACAGGAAGACGGGAAGATTGGAAGGGGGATGCAGTGGGCGGCTGCAGGATGGCGAGTGATGCCGTGCATGTCGGAGCGGTCATCGGCCAGGCCCTGCACCAAGAACCTATTGGTTTTCCAACTGGCTGGAAATGGCATCCGGCTCAGAGACCGAGGTAATTCTTCTCACCTTCCGGTCTTCCTGTGACCAGAGCTGAGCCTCAGGTCGCGGCGCCGTTGCCGTTTCCGTTGGCGCCCACCAACCCGTGGGTGCGCAGCTTCTTGCGCAGGGTGGCGCGGTTGAGCCCGAGCAGGGCGGCCGCGCGGCTCTGGTTGCCTCCGCAGCGCTCCAGCACGCTGGCCAGGAGGGGGCGCTCCACCTCGTTCATCACCAGCGCGTAGAGGTCGTGGCTGCTCTGTCCGTCGAGGGTCTCGAAATACTGGTCCAGCGCCCGCCGGACGGAGTTTGCCAGCACGCAGTCGGATGGAAGCGTGCCCGCAACCTGGACTTCGTGGACGTCCGTGTCCTGTTCGAGTGGCATGTTCGTGCTCATGCAGCCTCGCTTGCGGTTCCCGTCAGATGGGCGCTAAGGCGCCGCAGTTGCTCGCTGGCCGTGGGGGCGGCGAGAAGGTCAGCCCGGGCCGCCCGGCTGTGGGTCTCGTCGAGACCCAGGCCCTGAAGATACCAGCCCAGGTGCTTGCGCGCGATACGCACGCCCTGTGGCTCGCCGTACTGGGCATGCAAACCGGCAATGTGCTCCTTGATGAGCGCGAGACGCGTGACCGGGTCGGGTGGTGGCGGGACCGGTTCGCCGGCCAGCGCGGCCCGGATCTGTCCCGGAAGCCATGGCTGCCCCTGGGCCGCACGACCGATCATCACGCCCGTCGCCCCGGTGGTATCGAGTACCTGCAGGGCCTTGTCGGGCCCGGTGATATCGCCATTGGCGAGCACCGGAATGGAAACGGACCGCACGATCCGCGCGACGGCGGCATGGTCCGCCTGCCCGCGATAGGCGTCGGCCCGCGTGCGGCCGTGCACGGTCAGCATCGCGATGCCGCAGTCCTCGGCGATGGCCGCGATGGTCTCGCCGTTCATCCGCTCGCGGTCCAGCCCCAGGCGCATCTTCAGGGTGACCGGAACCGTAACCGCCTCGGTAAGTGCCTGCAGCAGTTCGCGCACCTGCTCCGGTTCGCCCAGCAGGGCCGAGCCCGCGGCCTTGCGGCAGACCTTCTTGGCCGGGCAGCCCAGGTTCAGGTCGATCACGTCGGCGCCCCGGCGCACGTTCTCGCGTGCCGCCTCGGCCAGCGCGCCGGGTTCGTTGCCCAGCAACTGGACGATGCGCGGGTGCGGCTCTTGTCGGTGGTCCAGCCGGTGACGGCTCTTGTCGCTGGACCACAGACGGGTATCCGAGGTCACCATCTCGGATACGGCCGCGCTGGCACCCAGGCGGCGGGCCAGCAACCGGAACGGACGGTCGCTCACCCCGGCCATGGGGGCCAGGAACACGACGGGGTCCGGGAAATGGTGGCTTCCGAGTTGCATCCGGGGCGGGCTAACGAGCGGCGAAAGGGCCTGCGAGTCTAGCAGTTAAGCCGGGTACCTGCCGGCGGCGTACCCGGAGGGTGACGAATCAGCGGGGATGGATCTGGACGCCGGTGATATGGGTGTGGGGGCTCGCGAGCACCAGGCGCACGGTCACGGGTTTGTGGGGATTCATCGGCGTGTCCGTGTCGGCGTAGTCGTTCGGGGTCAGGCGCAGTGTGCCATGGTGCGTGTCCAGCTGGTCGCTCAGGTGGATGTCGAGGACCGGCCAGGCTTGCCGGATCGGACTTTCCAGCCGGAACTCGAGATGCAGCGTGCCATCGGCGCCGGTGAAGAAGTCGGGTGTCGACACCCGGATGCGTTCGGGCGCGCGCGGCGGGTTCCAGGCCGGGCAGGGGATGGCCGCACACAGCTGGGCGCGCGCCTGATCCAGGTGGGTGCTCTGGCCCGGCGTCACGGGCGGGAACACCAGAGCCTGCGCGCCCAGCAAGACTACCAGGGCGGCGGCCAGGGTGATCCCCGGCCAGCCGCGCCGACGGGTGGGGCCTGCCAGCCCCCGGGGGGGCGGGTGATACTCGATGTCGACGGCGATCGCGGTGACCGGCGCGCTCTGGATGGCGGGAGTGTGCACGGGCTGCGCGGGGAGGAGGCCCGCGCCCAGCACCCGTTCGCCGGCGCCGCCGATCTCGAGGGACGGGAACAGGTCGAATTCGGCACCGCAATTGCTGCAGTGGACTCGCCGCTGGCGCAACTTGTCCCCGCGGGCGAGGGCGTGGGTAACGCCGCATTGGGGACAGCGGGCCAGCACGTCAGCGTCCCAACGGCAGCGGTCGCGCCCGGTTGCGGCCGGGAGGCGGAGCCGGCGCGAACCTGCCCATGGGTCCGGCTTTCCTTATCGCCGGCGCCCGCCGAGCAGGGCCCAGCCTTCGCGGCAGTCCTCGACCCCGATCTCGAAGGCGTCGGAATAGGCGGCGATGACCTCGTCCGCCTGGCGTTCCAGCAGGCCGGCCAGCAGGATGCGGGCGCCGGGTTTCGCGGCCCGCGCGAGCTCTGGCGCCAGATCGATCAACGGCTTGGCGAGGATGTTCGCCAGCACCAGGTCGTACCCGGCCGTCGGCACGGGGTGGTCGGTCAGGCCGGTTTCCAGGCGCGCGGACGGGATGGCGTTGGCGTCGGCATTGCTGCGCGTGGCCTGCACGGCCTGCTCGTCGATGTCGATACCCAGCGCATGGCGGGCCCCGAGCTTCAGGGCCGCGATGGCGAGGATGCCGGAGCCGCAGCCGTAGTCCAGCACCGCCTGGTCACGCGGTGGCTGCTGGGCCAGTGCGGCCAGGCACATGGCCGTGGTCGGGTGGTTGCCGGTGCCGAAGGCGAGCCCGGGGTCCAGGCGTACGAACGTGCCCTCTTCGATCGCCGGCTCGTCCTCCCAGGAGGGCACGATCCACAACGAGCCGCCGCAGTGGATAGCGCCGAGGCCGTCGAGGCCGGCGCGCACCCAGTCCTGGTCCTCGATGGGCTGAACCTGGATCGACTCCGGCGCCTGCGCCTGGCGTTCCAGCGCGGCGGCGGCGAGGCCGGCCTGGGTGGTGTCCGGAAACACCGCCTTCAGGCGCACGGTGGACCAGAGGGGGTGGGTGCCCAGCGGTGGTTCGAACAGCGGCTCGTCGGCCCCGTCGAACAGCTCGACACTGACCGCCCCCAGTTCAAAGAGCGTGTCTTCCAGCGGCTCGGCCTGTTCCGGGCTGATCTGGCATTCGAGTTCGGCAAGGCTCATGGCGTCGGGCTCCGGTTGTCGCGGAAAGGGCTCAGGCCTGTGCCTTTAGCTTCTTCTCGAGGTAGTGGATGTCAGTCTCGCCGCGCTGGAAGTTCGCGTCGATCATCAGGTCGTGGTGCAGTGCGACGTTGGTCTGAATGCCGTCTATGACAATCTCGCCCAGGGCGCCGCGCATGCGTCCCAGGGCGATCTCGCGGCTGTTCCCGTGGGCAATCAGCTTGCCGATCATCGAGTCGTAGTACGGCGGTACCGTGTAGCCATTGTAGATGTGGGTGTCCATGCGGATGCCCGGCCCACCTGGCGCGTGGTACTGCTGGATGGTGCCGGGGCTGGGCATGAATGTGCCGGGGTCCTCGGCGTTGATGCGGCACTCGATGGCGTGACCGCTGATGCGCACGTCGTTCTGGGTGTAGCCCAGGGGCTCGCCGGCGGCGATGCGGATCTGCTCGCGCACCAGGTCGATGCCCGTCACCTGCTCGGTAACGGTGTGCTCGACCTGCAACCGGGTGTTCATCTCGATGAAGTAGAACGCCCCGTTCTCGTACAGGAACTCGAAGGTGCCGGCGCCGCGGTAACCAATGTCCTGGCAGGCGCGGACCAGACGTTCGGCCATGGCCTGGCGCTGTTCGTCCGTGATGCCGGGCGCCGGCGCCTCCTCGATGATCTTCTGGTGGCGTCGCTGCATGGAGCAGTCGCGCTCGCCCAGGCAGACGGCGTTGCCGTGGCTGTCGGCGAGGACCTGGAACTCCACGTGGCGCGGGGTCTCCAGGTATTTTTCCATGTACAGGGTGTCATTGCCGAAGCCTTGCTGTGCCTCGTTGCGGGTCAACGAAATGGCGTGCAGCAGCGCGCCTTCGGTATGCACCACGCGCATGCCGCGCCCGCCACCCCCGGCCGCGGCCTTGATGATGACCGGGTAGCCGATCTCGCGTGCCAGGGCCAGGTTGGTGTCCGAGTCGTCGCCCAGGGCCCCGCCGGAGCCGGGCACGCAGGGCACGTTGGCCTCCAGCATGGCCTGCTTGGCGGAAACCTTGTCGCCCATCAGTCGGATGGTTTCGGCGCGCGGGCCGATGAAGGCGAAGCCGGAGGATTCCACGCGTTCGGCGAAATCGGCGTTTTCCGACAGGAAGCCGTAGCCGGGGTGGATCGCGCCGGCATCGGTCACCTCGGCGGCCGCGATCAGCGCCGGAATGTTCAGGTAGCTCTCGCCGGAGGCCGCGGGGCCGATGCACACAGACTCGTCCGCCAGGCGGACGTGCTTGAGGTCGCGGTCGGCGCTGGAGTGCGCGGCGACGGTGGCGATACCCATCTCGCGGCAGGCGCGCAGGACCCGCAGGGCAATCTCGCCGCGGTTGGCGATCAGAATCTTTTCAAACATGCTCGGACCTGTTGGCAGGGGATCGGGGATCAGCCGATGATGAACAGGGGCTGGCCGTATTCCACCGGATTGCCGTTTTCGACCAGGATGTCGCGGATGGTCCCCGCCTGGTCGGCCTCGATCGGGTTGAGCATCTTCATCGCCTCGATGATGCACAGGGTCTCGCCGACCTCCACCGTCTGGCCGACCTCGACGAACGGCTTCGAGCCCGGGCTGGGGGCGCGGTAGAAGGTGCCGACCATCGGCGCGGTGACGCGGTGACCGTCCATCTCCGGGGCCGACTCGGCCTCGCCGTCCGGGGTGGCGGCGGGCGGCGCGGCGGCCGCCGCAGGCGCCGCAGCGGGCAGGGGTGCCGGCGCCGGGGCGGCGACGGCGGTTCCACCCGCCGAGCGGGTGATGCGGACCGACTCCTCGCCTTCGTGGATCTCGATCTCGTGGATGCCGCTCTCGTCGAGCAGGTCGATTAGTTTCTTGACCTTGCGTATGTCCATGGAAGCCTCTTATTCCTTGATAGCTGCAAGCGCCGCATCCAGCGCCAGCCGGTAGCCAATGGCTCCGAAGCCACTGACCAGGCCGGCGGCGACATCGCTCAGACGCGAGGTCTGGCGGAAGGGCTCGCGGGCGTGGATGTTGCTGATATGAATCTCGTAGAACGGGATGGCGACGCCCAGCAGGGCATCGCGCAGACTGACGCTGGTGTGGGTCAGGCCGCCCGGATTGATCAGGATGCGTCGCACGCCTTCGCCGGGCGCGGCATGGATTCGGTCGATCAGGTCGCCTTCGTGGTTGCTCTGGAAGCTGTCGAAGGAGACATCGGCCTGTTCCGCCCGGGCCCTGAGGTCGGTCTCGATATCCGCCAGGCTCTGGGCGCCGTAGCGCTCCGGCTCCCGCTGTCCCAGCAGGTTCAGGTTGGGGCCGTTAAGCAGCAGTATGGATGCCATGGCAGGGGGAATCGGTAGCGATCCTGTCGTGAATGGACGCGATTGCACCGAAAAATGATGGTGCGACGAATGATCGGGATTCTGCCGCAGGAAGGGTGGGAGTGTCCAGCACGAGGCGCTGGAGACGACGCGAGGACAAGACCGGCCCGGCGTTGGGCGTCGGGCTGGAACGTGCGGGTTAGTCGGCGGTGAGCGGGAACAGGGTGAGTTCGACGCGACGGTTCTGTTCACGGCCAGCATCGGTGTCGTTGGTCGCGACCGGCTGATGCGGCCCGAGACCGATGGTGTGTACGCGAACCGGCTGTACGCCACGGCGGATCAGCGCCTGACCCACGCTCTCGGCACGGCGCTCGGAGAGGTCCATATTGTATTCCACCCGGCCGGTGCTGTCGGTGTGCCCGGCGACCTCGATACCCGTCTTGTCGAACTCCTCCAGGACCAGTGTGACCGAGTCGAGGACGTCACGAAATTGTGGCTTGATCTCGCTGCGATCGAAATCGAAGGTGATGTTGCTCGGCATGTTGAGGATGATGTTGTCGCCGTCGCGGGTCACGCTGACGTCGGTCCCGCGCAGCTGTTCGCGCAGCGCATCCTCCTGGCGGTCCATGTAGTTGCCAATGGCGCCGCCGGCCAGGGCCCCGATACCGGCGCCGATCATGGCGCGCTGGGTGCGGTTGCGACTGCTGGTGACGCTGCCGAGCACCGCGCCGGTGGCGGCCCCGATGCCGGCCCCGATGGTGGTTCGGGAGACGCGTTCTTCCCCAGTGTAAGGGTCGGTGGTGGTGCAGCCCACCACCAGTACCAGGGCGCTGGTGGCGGCCAGGGCGAGAATGCGTTGCATGATGAATCTCCCGGTGTTCGCTGGCCCCGTGCGGATGGAGGGAGCCTCGCGTTCAAGCTTGCGCCGTGGCGCGTGAACCGTCCATGAACCCGGGCGGCGGGTGGGCTATTTACCGGTCATTTCGTGACGCAGTTGACGCAGGACGGGATCCGTCTCCGGGTGCATCCCGCGCCAGATGGAAAAGGCCTCGGCCGCCTGTTCCACCAGCATGCCGAGGCCGTCGCTGCCCTTCGCGCAGCCCGCGCCGGCGGCCCAGTCCAGAAAGCGCTTGGCGCCGACGCCGTAGACCAGGTCGTAGGCCAGGCTGTGCGGGTGGACGAGATGACCGGGGAGATCCAGTGCGTCGTCGCCGAGACCGGTGGCGGTGGCATTCACCACGAGGTCGAAGGGGCCCTGCGGCAGGGCGTCCAGGCCGCAGGCGGAGAGCCGGGTGGCCGGGGCGATATCGCGGAAGGCGTCCACCAGGCCCTCGCCGCGGGCCACGGTGCGGTTGGCGACGATCAGCGTCTCCGGCGCGCCTTCCAGCAGGGGCTGCAGCAGCCCGCGGGTGGCGCCTCCGGCCCCCAGGATCAGGATCCGGCGGTCGCGCACGGAGAAGCCGAGGCGGTCGAGGTCGCGGCAGAAGCCGACACCGTCGGTATTGTCGCCATGGATCCGGTGGTCGCCATCGCGCCACAGGGTGTTGACCGCCCCGGCATGGCGCGCACGGTCGGTCAGGGATCGGGCCAGGGCGAAGGCTTCCTCCTTGAACGGCACGGTCACGTTGAGGCCCTTGAATCCCTCGGAGAACCAGGCGTTGACCTCCTCGGCGAACTGGCCCGGGGTCCCCAGGCGGGCCTCGTACACGAGATGCTGACCGGTCTGTTCGGCGAACAGGGTGTGGATGCGCGGGGATAGCGAGTGGTGGACGGGGTTGCCCACCACCGCGTACCGGTCCGGGCGCGCCTCGCTCATCACGCCGCGTCCTCCGCCAGCCATTCGGCCACGGCGCGCGCGTAGTAGGTGAGGATGCCGTCGGCCCCGGCGCGCTTCATGCCGGTCAGGGCTTCCAGGACGCAGGCCCGCTCGTCCAGCCAGCCGCGCTCGGCGGCGGCCTTGAGCATCGCGTATTCGCCGGAGACGTGGTAGACGAAGGTCGGGCGCCGGAATTCGTCGCGGATGCGGCGCACCACGTCGAGGTACGGCATTCCCGGCTTGACCATCACCATGTCGGCCCCTTCGGCGAGATCCAGCGCGACCTCGTGCAGGGCCTCGTCGCCGTTGGCCGGGTCCATCTGGTAGGTTTCCTTGCCGCCCTTGCCGAGGTTGCCGGCCGAGCCCACCGCGTCGCGGAACGGGCCGTAGAAGGCGGAGGCGTATTTCGCGGAGTAGGCGAGGATACGCGTGTGCACGTGCCCGCCGTCCTCTAGGGCACCGCGGATCGCGCCGATGCGACCGTCCATCATGTCGGAGGGGGCGACCACGTCGGCGCCGGCGGCGGCATGCGACAGCGCCTGCTTCACCAGCGCCTCGACGGTGATGTCGTTCACCACGTAGCCGTCGTCGTCGATGATGCCGTCCTGGCCGTGGGTGGTGAACGGATCCAGGGCGACGTCGGTGATCACGCCCAGTCCCGGGTGGTCCGCCTTCAGTGCGCGCACCGCGCGCTGGGCGAGCCCCTCGGGGTTCCACGCCTCGGCCGCATCCAGGCTCTTCTTTTCGCCTGGCACCACCGGAAACAGCGCCAGCGCCGGGATGCCCAGGCGCACGGCGGCAGCCGCCTCTTCCAGCAGCTGGTCGATGGAGACACGTTCCACGCCGGGCATCGACGGCACCGCCTCGCGCACGCCCTCGCCCTCGGTGACGAACACCGGCTGGATCAGGTCGTCCGCGCGGAGGTGGTGCTCGCGCATCAGGCGGCGGGAAAAGTCGTCGCGGCGCATGCGCCGCGGCCGTCCGGCGGGGTAGGGGGCAATCGGTGCGGTCATGCCAGGTCCTTGCGTGTTTGGAGTCAGCCGGCCGTCTCGGCGAGCCAGTCGCGCGGCTTGAGATAGCGTTCGTACAGTTCGGCCTCGGGCGTGCCGGGCGTCGGCTGGTAGTTGTACTCCCAGCGTACCAGCGGCGGCAGTGACATCAGGATCGACTCGGTGCGCCCGCCCGACTGCAGGCCAAACAGGGTACCGCGGTCGTAAACCAGGTTGAACTCGACATAGCGCCCGCGGCGGTAGAGCTGGAACTGGCGCTCGCGCTCGCCGAAGTCGGTGGCGTGGCGGCGTTCGACGATCGGGGCGTAGGCGTCGAGGTAGGCGTTGCCCACGCTCTGCATGTAGCCGAAGGCGTGCTCGAACCCGCCCTCGCTGAAGTCGTCGAAGAACAGTCCGCCCACACCGCGCGGCTCGTCGCGGTGCTTGAGGTGGAAGTATTCGTCGCACCAGCTCTTGTGCGCCGGGTAGAGGTGCTCGCCGAACGGGCGGCAGGCGGCCTCGGCGGTACGGTGCCAGTGGATGCAGTCCTCGTCGAAGCCGTAGTAGGGCGTCAGGTCGAAGCCGCCGCCGAACCACCAGATCGGGTCCTCGCCGGGCTTCTCGGCGATGAAGAAGCGCACGTTGGCGTGCGAGGTCGGAACAAAGGGGTTGTGCGGGTGGATCACAAGGGACACGCCGGTGGCCTGGAACGAGCGCCCGGCCATCTCGGGTCGGTGGGCGGTGGCCGAGCCCGGGAGGTTGTCGCCCATTACGTGGGAGAAATTCACTCCGGCCTGCTCGAAGACGGCGCCCTGGCGCAGCACGCGGGTTCGCCCGCCCCCACCGGCCGGCCGCTCCCAGGCGTCCTCCTCGAAGCGGGCCTGGCCGTCCAGGCCCTCGAGGCCCTGGCAGATGCGGTCCTGCAGGCCCTGCAGGTAGTCGATTACGCGTTCGATGGAGACGTTGTCCTGGCTCATGCTGCGTCCCGGTTGCTCAGTGTTCGGTGTTTGCGTCGGGTCCCGGCGCGCCCCGGAGCCAGGCCCCGGTGCGGGCGTCGCGGATCGCGCTAGGGGCGTCGCGCCCGCCACATTCTGCCTGCAGGATCGCATCGATGCCCGCCCCGAGTTGTGAGGCAACGCAATCCCAGTTGCGGCAGGGTTCCGCGCCCGCGCGGTTCGCGCTGGTGGAGACCAGGGCGCTGCCGGCAGCCGCGCACAGGGCGCGGGTCGCGGGATGGGCGGTGACGCGCACCGCGAGGCTGTCATGGTCGCCGCGCAGCAGGGGCGGGCATTCGGCGGTGACGGGCAGCAGCCACGTCGTCGGCCCGGGCCAGCTTGCCTCGATCGCGGGGCGGTGTGCGTCCGGCAGCGGGGCGAGCCAGTCGCCGAGGCGCTCGAGCGTATCCGTCACCACGATCATTCCCTTGGCGGCCGGGCGGCCCTTGATCTCGAGGATGCGTTCGATCGCCTCGGGGGCGTCCGGGCGGCAGCCGAGGCCGAAGACCGCCTCGGTGGGGTAGGCGATCACGCCTCCATCGCGCACTGCCTGCGCGACGGGGTCGATCTCGGGGGTCAGTAGCGGGGCCTTATTCCGATCCACGGTCGCCGGAGGGCTGGGCGCTCAGGCGGCTGTCGCCGGCATTGCCATCGTCGCCGGATTTCGCGCCCCCCGATTTCTTCGCCGGCGACTTCTTCGCGGCAGTCTTCTTCGGGCCCGCCTTGCTGGCGGCCTTTTTCGTGGTTGTCTTCTTCGTGCCGGACGACTTCGACTTGGCGGCGGTCTTGCCAGTGGCTTTGGTGGCCGTCTTCCCGGAGCCCTTTGCGGTCGACTTGGCTGCGCCCTTGCGTCCGCGGCCCTTGCGTTCCGGAGCGGCTGCGATCAGCTCCTGGCATTGCTCCAGTGTCAGGGACTTGGGGTCGGTCTCCTTCGGAATCTTGGCGTTCTTGTTGCCGTCAGTCACATACGGGCCGTAGCGCCCGTTCAGGACCTGGATGCCCTCGTCATCGAAGCTCTTGATGAAGCGCTCGGCATCCTTCTTCTTTTTCTCGGCGACGATCTCCAGTGCGCGCGGCAGATCGATGGTCCAGACATCGTCGTCCGGGCCCAGGGAGGCGTACTTGGAGCCGTACTTCACGTAGGGCCCGAAGCGGCCGATGTTCACCATCACCGGCTCGCCCTCGGGCGTCTCGCCGAGATCGCGCGGCAGCTTGAAAAGCTCCAGCGCCTCGTCGAGGGTGATTTTGTCCATCTTCTGACCGGGTAGCAGCCCGGCGAAGCGCGGCTTCTCCTCGTCATCCTTGGTGCCGATCTGCACGATCGGCCCGAAGCGCCCGAGGCGTACGGAGACGGGGCGCCCGCTCTTGGGGTCCGGGCCCAGTTCGCGCGACTGCACAGCTTCGGCGCGGGTGACATTCTCTTCCTTTTCCTTCACCCGGTCACGGAAATCGCCCCAGAATTCCTCCAGCACCGGGACCCAGTCCTTTTCCCCGCGCGAGATGGCGTCGAGCTCGTCTTCCAGCTTCGCGGTAAAGTCGTAGTCGACGTAGCGGTCGAAGTGCTGGGTCAGGAAGCTGTTCACGATCCGGCCGGTGTCGGTCGGGATGAAGCGCTTGCCGTCCATCTCCACGTACTCGCGCGACTGCAGGGTGGAGATGATGCTGGCATAGGTCGAGGGACGGCCGATGCCGTATTCCTCCAGCGTCTTCACCAGGCTGGCCTCGGTGTACCGCGGGGGCGGCTCGGTGAAGTGCTGGTCGGCGGTGACTTCGTTCAGCTTCACCGTGTCGCCCTCGGCCATCTCGGGCAGACGCTTGTCCTCGTCGTCTTCGGACGCGTCGTCACGGCCTTCCTGGTACACGGCAATGAAACCGGGGTCGACCAGGGTGGAGCCGGTGGCGCGGAAGCGGTGTTCGGTGTCGCCGGGGACCAGATCGGCGGCGACGGTGTCGAAGGTCGCGTGGGTCATCTGGCAGGCGACGGTGCGCTTCCAGATCAGGTCGTACAGGCGCGCCTGGTCGCTGCTGAGACGCTCGCGCACCTCGTTCGGCAGGCGGCGCACGGAGGTCGGGCGGATGGCCTCGTGGGCCTCCTGCGCGTTTTTCGACTTGGTCTTGTACTGGCGCGGGCTGTCGGGGACGTTGTTGGCGCCGTAGCGCTCCTCGATCAGGCCGCGCATCTCGGCGATCGCCTCGCCGGCCAGGGCCACCGAGTCGGTCCGCATGTAGGTGATCAGGCCGATCGCGCCGGAGCCGAGGTCGATCCCCTCGTAGAGCTGCTGCGCGGTGCGCATGGTGCGGCTGGCGGTGAAGCCGAGCTTGCGCGAGGCCTCCTGCTGCAGGGTCGAAGTGGTGAACGGCGCGGCCGGATTGCGGCGGCGCTGCTTCTTCTCGACCTTGGCGACTTTCAGTTCGCCGTTGGCGGCGTCGGTCAGGCGCTTTTGGGCATCGTGCGCGAGATTGGCGCTGTTGAGGTCGAACTGGTCCAGCTTGTTGCCATCGAGGTGGGTCAGGCGCGCGGTGAAGGCCTGGCCCTGGCGTTCGCTCAGGGCATCCAGGGTCCAGTACTCGCGCGCGACGAAGGCCTCGATCTCGTCCTCTCGCTCGCAGATCATGCGCAGCGCCGGGCTCTGTACGCGCCCGGCGGACAGGCCGCGCTTGATCTTGCGCCACAGCAGTGGCGAGAGGTTGAAGCCGACCAGGTAGTCCAGCGCGCGCCGCGCCTGCTGGGCATCGATCAGCGGCTGGGCCAGGTCGCGCGGCTCCTCGATCGCCTCCTGGATCGCCTTCTTGGTGATCTCGTGGAACACCACGCGGTGTACGCCGCGGTCCTCCAGCAGGCCGCGTTCGCGCAGGACCTCGTAGAGATGCCAGGAGATCGCCTCGCCTTCACGGTCGGGGTCAGTCGCGAGGATCAGGTCGTCGGCCTTCTTGAGCGCCTTGGCGATCGCCTCGATCTGCTTCTCGCTGCGCTCGATGATGTCGTACTTCATCCGGAAGCCGTCTTCCGGATCCACCGCGCCCTCCTTGGGGACCAGGTCGCGCACATGGCCGTACGAGGCGAGAACCTGGTAGTCGGGCCCCAGGTATTTCTCGATGGTCTTGCCCTTGGCAGGGGACTCTACAATGACGAGGTGCTTGCTCATGTCGCTCGGGACCGTCTCCGTGGCAGCGGGTTCCGTGTCGGGGCGGTGGCGGTTGCAGGCGTGCAACCGGGTTCACGGGCGCTAAAGACTAGTTGACGAAAACGCCCGTGGCTACCGCGTGACCATCGAAAGACGGGGAAGTCAGTGCAGATAATCCACGGCCGACGGCCCCGAATCGTCGCGCATGACCTCTTCCAGGCGGGAGTAGGCGATCGCGTCGTCCGGCTGGTTGAACAGTACCATCAGGACTACCCACCGCAGCTGGTCGAGGTCGATTTCCTCGGCATCCAGCTCCATCACGCGGTCCAGTACCAGCTCGCGGGTTCCGGCGGTCAGTAGCCCGTTTTGTTCCAGGTGCAGCAGGAAGCCGTGGGCCTCGGTGTCCAGGCGCTTGCGCTCCTCGGGGGCGTAGATCCGATGGGCGGCGCCATCGCCGCCGCGGCCGGCCAGCGGGGCCTCGCTCATCAGGCGATCCAGCCAGCCGAGGGCGCGATCGATCTCGCGCCGGGCGAAACCGGCCTCCACCAGGTGGCGTTCCAGTTCCGAGCGGTCCGGCTCCTCGTCGGATTCCTCGTCGATGGTGTGCTCGAAGAGATACATGAGCACATCCAGCACGTTCTCGTTCATGATTCGGGGGATCCTGCGTCGAGGCGCTGGTAGCGCCCATGGTCGAGGGCGGCCACGCGGCCATGGAGTTCAAGCAAAACCAGCATGGATGAAAGCTGCTCGATGGTCAATTTGGTGCGTTCGCGCAGGGTTTCCAGCGGTACCGGGTCGAACCCCATCGCGTTCAGCACGCGTTCCTGCTCCGGGTCCAGTGGTTCGCGCGCAGGCTCGGTCTGGGTTTCGGCTGTATCGGGTGTTACCCCCATCCAGTCCGCGAGATCGTCCAGGATCTCCTCGGCCGACTCCACCAGTTGGGCACCGTCCCGGATCAGCCGGTGGCACCCGCGGCTGGCGGGACTGAGGACCGATCCAGGGACCGCATAGACCTGACGACCCTGCTCGGCCGCCAGGCGTGCGGTGATCAGCGACCCGCTTTGCAGGGCCGCCTCGACGACCAGGGTGGCTAGCGACAGGCCGCTGATGACCCGGTTGCGCTGTGGGAAATTCCGCGCCAGCGGCCGGGTATCGGTGGGCCACAGCGAGACCACCAGGCCATGGTCCGCGATGCGGTGGGCGAGGCGTCGATGCTGGGCCGGGTAGATGCGGTCGGGGCCGGTGGCGACCACCGCGATGGTACGCCCGCCGGGCGCGGCCAGGGCGCCTTCGTGGGCCGCGCCGTCGATGCCGCGCGCCAGGCCACTGGTAATCGTGAGCCCGGCCGAGGCCAGTTCGCGCGCGAATTCGCTGGCCAGGCGTTCGCCCTGCGGGGTGGCGTCGCGACTCCCGACGATCCCGACCTGCGGGGCGCGGAGCAGTTCCGGGTTGCCGTTGAGGTACAGCACCGGTGGCGGATCGGGGAGCTCGTCCAGCAGGGGCGGATAGGCCGGGTCGTCCAGGCACAGCAGGGAATGCCGGGGGTCGGCATCCAGCCAGGCCCGGTCGGCCTCGGCTCCTGTGTCGCGGGCCTGGCGTGCGGCGTCGTCCAGCTGGAGGTCGATGCCCGCCCGCTGCCATTCGGCAGCGGGAGCGGCGAGGGCATGCCCCGGGGTGCCGAAGGCCTTGACCAGTTGCAGCAGGCGCCGCGGACCGAGACCGGGGGTGTTGATCAGGTGCAGCCAGTCCTCGTGCGGCGCGGCCGCGGCGCCCGCATCACCCATGGATCCGGATCACTAGGGAAACACTGATTAATGTACGCACTCGCGCTCGAGTCGCTTTGGCGTGCGAACAAGGCGCGGTGACCGCCGTGCAGTCATTCTGCACAAGGGAACCGCAACGCTGTGCGCGCGCCCGTTTTCGTCCACAACGGGCGGCCGAGCCCCTGCATTCAATCGCTTGTGGGGTTGGCAGCCCAGGTTCCCCGATCCTGCGTTGCGCCGCTTGCGGGCAGAACCACTACCCGCTGCACGACGCGCATCGTCTCGGAAAACCTGGGGTACCAACGCGACTGCGTACATTAATCAGTGTTTCCCTAGCCCGATCAGGGAGTGCGAACCTTGTCGCCCTCGCGGAGGGTGCGTTCGGCTTCGGTCACCAGCACGTAGGAGACCTTCTCGAAGGTCTGGAAGACCATCACGGTGCCGACTTCCTCTTCCGGCAGGGTGACTACGTCGTTGGCGCGATCGCTGATCGGGTCGCGGACCTCGCGCCCGGCGGTGAAGGCGGCAAAGACCTGGCCGTTCTCGATGCCGTCGCGTTCGCCGCGGTTGATGATGGCGGCCTGGAGCTGGCCGACCTGGCTGATCGCGTCGAACAGCGAGATGATCGTGCCCTCGGTGCCGTCCGGCGCGCGGCCGATGTCGAACAGCATGTCCTGCTCTTCGGCATAGGGCACCAGGCGGTCGCCGCGGATGGCCTCGCGCTCGCCCTTGCGGATGTCGGCCCGGGCGACGTTGCCCGGTTCGACGATCTCCGCCTCGCCCACCGGCAGGGTGGCGACACCCAGTTCCTCCCCGGTATCCGGGTCGGTCAGCATGCCGTCGTCGCGGACGATGTGGTAGAGCTCGTACTGTTCGGTGTCCTCGGCGTTGCGTACGTAGACCCGGTCACCCGGGCCGAAGATCACGCGCTCGTCCTGCGAGGCGAGGATGTACGGGGCGTCCTCGAGGGTTTCCTCGTCCAGCACCTGCGGGCGGAACATGAACGACTGGAGGGTGGAGATGGGGGAGACGTCCTCGTCGCGTTCCACCACCCGGGCCTCGGGCGACAGGCGGTGGGTCGGGCGCACGCGCGGGCCGCCGTCGACCATGATGCGCGGCTGGCCGTCCACGTAATGGATGCTCAGGACGTCACCCGGATAGATCAGGTGGGGGTTCTCGATCTCGGGGTTGACCAGCCAGATCTCCGGCCAGTACCAAGGATCCTGCAGGAACATCGCCGAGATGTCCCAGAGGGTGTCGCCCTTCTTCACGACGTAGCGTTCCGGCGCGGATTCGCGGATCTCCGGCTCCGCCTCGGCGCGGTCTTCCTGGGCGTCGCGCGCCGGGCGGGCTTCGGCCTGTGTTTCGCCGGAATCGGACGTGGCCGTTTCGGCGTCGCCGTTCTCCGGGGTGGCCGCGCAGGCGCCCAGCAACAGCGTTACACTAAACAGAATCCCCGGCAGAACGAAGGTCGTGGTGGCCCTGGTCTTGTACATTTTGATGTCCCCTGTCAGGTCCGCGCGCTCCCCGAGCCTTCCTGTGGCCCGGCCCCAATCGGATGACGCAATTCCGCGGATATTGCGGTCCAACGTTAGCAGAATTGCGACGTCTGTACAGTACAAAGTTTGAGGTTTTTTCATGGCCAAGCGTGAAATCCTGCACTTCCCCGATCCCCGGCTGCGCCTGAAGGCCGAGCCGGTGGCCGAGGTGGACGACGAGATCCGTACCCTGGTCGACGACATGTTCGAGACCATGTATGCGGCCCCCGGCATCGGCCTGGCCGCCACGCAGATCAATGTGCAAAAGCGCGTGCTGGTGGCGGATGTCTCCGAGGACCAGAGTGAGCCGCACGCCCTGATCAATCCCGAGATCCTGGACACCTCGGGCGAGGAGGAGATGGACGAGGGCTGCCTGTCCGTGCCCGGTTTCTACGAAAAGGTGCAGCGCGCTGACCGCATCCGCGTGCGTGCCCTGGGGCGCGACGGCCAGCCCTTCGAGCTGGAAATCGACGGCCTGCTCGCGGTGTGCATCCAGCACGAGATCGACCACCTCGACGGCAAGCTGTTCGTCGATTACCTGTCCAGCCTGAAGCGCAGCCGCATCCGCAAGAAGCTGGAGAAGCAGGGCGCCCGGGCGGGGGCGGGTGACAAGGCCGCGGTCCCCGCGGTCTGATGGGGGTGGCGGACACGGACGTCGAGTCCCTGCGTATCGTCTATGCCGGGACGCCGGATTTTGCGGTCCCGGCGCTGGAGGCCCTGATCGAGAGCGGGCATGCGCCGGTCGCGGTCTACACCCAGCCGGATCGCCCGGCGGGGCGCGGGCGCAAGCGGCGCCCGGGTCCGGTGAAGCAGGTCGCCGAGGGCGCGGGGCTGCCGGTGGTGCAGCCGGAGAGTCTCAAGGGGGCCGAGGCACAGGCCGAGCTCGCGGCCTGGCGCCCGGATATCCTGATCGTGGCCGCCTACGGGCTGATCCTGCCACGCGCTGTCCTCGCCCTACCGCCGCTGGGGGGGCTCAATATCCATGCCTCGCTGCTGCCGCGCTGGCGTGGCGCGGCGCCGATTCATCGCGCCATCCTCGCGGGGGATGCCGAGACCGGGGTCTGCCTGATGCAGATGGCCCCGGGGCTGGATACCGGCCCGGTACATGCCTGTCGGCGCACCCCGATCACGCCGGAGACCACCACCGGCAGCCTGCACGACACCCTGGCCCGCCAGGGTGCGCAGTTGCTGGTGGAGCAGCTCCCGGCGATTGCCGCGGGCGAGTCTGCCCCCTGGCCACAGGACGACGCGCAGGCTACCTACGCCCGCAAGTTGGAGAAACAGGAGGCCTGGGTGGACTGGTCGCAGTCGTCCCCCGCCCTGGACCGCCAGGTGCGTGCGTTCAACCCCTGGCCGGTGGCCCAGACCGGCTGGCAGGGACAGGTCGTGCGGGTGCATGCCGCGAGCCCCATCGCCGTTGCCGCTGATGCGGCGCCGGGCACCATTCTGGAGGCCGGGCCGGAAGGCGTGGACGTGGCCACCGGGGATGGCGTCCTGCGGCTGCAAACGGTGCAACTGCCCGGGCGTCGCGCGGTCGCGGCGTCCGACTGGGCTCGTAATGCCGATCTGGTTGGCCAGACCCTGACGGGGGCGGTCTGATGGCAGGCAAGCAAAAGCGCGTGGCGCCCTCGCGGGTGGATTCGCGTTCGCCGCGCCAGCGAGCACTGGAGGCGATCGAGCGCGTGGTGCTGCAGGGGCAGTCGCTGACCCGGGCGGTGGACCTGGCGACCGAGGGGCTCGCGTCGCGCGATGCCGCCTGGGTGCAGGCGCTCGCCTACACCACACTGCGCTGGTATCCGCAGCTGCAGGGGCTGGTCGACGGCTTTCTCGACCGGCCGCTGCGCAAGAAGGATGCCGTGATCGGCGTGCTGTTGGCGCAGGGCCTGGCCGAGGTGCTGCATTTTGGTACGCGGGATCACGCCGCAGTGCGCGAGACCGCCGAGCTGGCGCGCGAGATCCATCGCCCCGGCGCGGTAGGGCTGATCAATGCGGTGCTGCGCCGTGCCCTGCGCGAGCAGGACACATTGGCCACCGGGATCGAGGCGGACCCGGTGCTGCGCTATGCGGTTCCGGCGTGGCTGCTGGAGGCGATTCGCGACGCCTGGCCCGAGGACTGGCAGGCGTTGCTCGAGGCCTCGACGCTGCCGGCGCCGATGACCCTGCGGGTGAACCTGCAGCGCGGCAGCCGCGAGGCGGCGCTGGAGGCCCTGTCCGCCGCCGGCACCCCGGCGCGGCCACACCCGGCGCTCTCCAGCGCACTGACGCTGGAAGAACCGGTCGACGTGGCCGCGCTTCCGGGGTTCTCCGACGGGGCGCTGTCGGTCCAGGATGCCTCGGCACAATGGGCCGGCCAGTTGCTGGACCCCCGGCCGGGCGAGCGCGTGCTGGATGCCTGCGCGGCGCCGGGCGGGAAGACCGGGCACCTGCTGGAGCGCGCCGGTGGGGAACTGGATCTGACCGCGCTCGACAACGATCCCGAGCGCCTGGAGCAGGTGCGGGAGAACCTCGACCGGCTGGGCTTTGACGCGCACCGGGTCGCGGCCGACCTGGAAGCCACCGACGACTGGTGGGACGGCGAGGCCTTCGACGCGATCCTGCTGGACGTGCCCTGCTCCGCCACCGGCGTGATCCGGCGTCACCCGGATATCAAGACCCTGCGCCGCGCCGAGGACATTCCGCGCCTGGCCGCGGAGCAGGCCCGGCTCCTGGCCGGTGCCTGGCGCCTGCTGCGCCCCGGCGGCCGGTTGCTGTACGCCACCTGCTCGCTGCTGTCGCCGGAGAACGAGGCGGTGGTGGCCCCGTTCGTCGCGGCGACCGCGAATGCACGGGCCCTGCCGCTGGCGAACGCAAAGGGTATTCCCGGCAGCAAGGCCCGTCCGGTCGGTGTGTCGCTGCCGCTGGGTCTGGAAGGCGGGGACGGCTTCTATTACGCGCTGCTGGAGAAGCAGGCCCCCTGATGCCGGAACACGTATCTGCGAGGCGCGGGCCCCTGGCGGCGCTGTGCGGGCTGCTGGTGCTGCTGGCGTTGTCCGCACCGGCGAATGCGGTGGAGATCCGTGACGCGAACCATATGTGGCTGGACGACGCCACCGTGCTGGTGCGCCTGGACATCGAAATGCACCTGCCCGCGGTGCTGGAGGATGCGCTGGCCAACGGCGTGACCCTGGAGTTCGAGGCGGAGGCCCGCCTGGAGCAGGGGTGGCGGGTCGGGCGCGATACCCTGGGCAGCGAGACACGACGGGTCCAGCTGCAATACTTTGCGCTGAACCGGCACTATCTGGTAACCGCGGTGACCGACGAACGCATGGACCTGAAACCAACCCTCGGGGATGCCCTCGACCTGGTCGCCCGGCGGCTGGGGCGGCTGCCTCTCGACGAGGTGCCGGAGGCGGTCCGCGCAAACCCCGGCGAGTTCGATCTGGCGGCGCGGCTGATGCTGGTGTATTCCGCGCTACCCCTGCCGCTTCAACTCGATGCCGGCTTGCGCGGTGATCTGACGACGCGACAGGAGTGGTGGCGATGGTCGCTGGATTAGGGAAACGCTGGTCAACGTACACGCTCGCGGCTTCGTCGCTTTTGCGTGCGAGCAAGGCGCGGCGACTGCCGTGCAGTCATTCTGCACAAGGGAGCCGCAACGCCGTGCGCCGGCCCGTTTTTGATCACAACGGGCGGCCGAGCCTCTGCTTTCAATGGTTCGTGGGGTTGGTCACCCAGGTTCCCCGATCCGGCGTTGCGGCCCTTGCCGGTAGAATGGCTACCGGCTGCGGACCGTGCCTTGTTTCGGAAAACCTGGGTGACCAACGCGAGGGTGTACGTTGATCAGCGTTTCCCCAAGGGGCTTCCCGTGGGGGTTCCTCGGCATCGGGCTCCTGTTCGCGCTGCTGCTGACCTCGCTGGTGGTGATGGGCGATGCCGCCCAGAACCAGGCGCGCTTCGAGCAGCTGTTCCTGTGGCTGCTCGTGTTCCATGTCGCCGTGCTGGTGGCACTGGGTGGCTTGATTATCTACCAGTTGGTGCGCATGGCGATCCAGTATCGCCGCGGGCTGCCCGGCAGCCGGCTGACGCTGCGCCTGGTCGCGGTATTCATGCTGGTGGCGGTGCTGCCGGTGTCGGTCGTTTATTACTTCTCCTTCAAGTTCCTGAACGAGGGCGTGGACGCCTGGTTCGACGTGCGCGTGGAGTCGGCGCTGGAGGACGCGCTGGAGTTGTCGCGCTCGTCGCTGGACCTGCGGGTGCGCCAGCTGGCGACCGAGACACAGGAGCTGATGAGCGATCTCGAGGGGGTCTCGGAGGGTCTGGTCCCCCTGGCCCTCAACGACTACCGCCGTCAGGTCGAAGCGCAGGAGCTGACCCTCGTCGGTTCCAATAACCGTATCATCGCCTCCAGCACTGACAGCCCGATCCGCAGGCTCCCGACCCCGCCAGGCTCCGATATCCTGATGCGCGTCCGCCCGGAGCAGCCGTATTCGCGCCTGGAGCCGCAGTCCGACGGCTCACTGATCATCCGCGTGGTGGCGACGACCAGCAGCCGCCGGCCGGGGTCGGAGAACCGCATCCTGCAGGGCATCTACCCGGTGGACCCGCGCATGAGCGCCCTGTCACTGCGGGTGCAGGATGCCTTTGCCGACTACCGCGAATTCGCCTACCTGCGCGGACCGATGATCCAGGGCTTCGTGTTCACGCTGTCGCTGGCCCTGGCGATCTCGCTGATGGCGGCGCTGTGGGCCGGGTTGCTGGTGGCGCGGCGCATGGTGCGCCCGATTTCGGACCTGGTGCAGGGCACCCGCATGGTGGCCCAGGGCGACTACAGCACCCGCCTGGCGGTGCAGCGCGCCGACGAGCTGGGTTTCCTGGTGCAGTCGTTCAACACCATGACCC
This sequence comes from Thioalkalivibrio sp., assembly GCF_041685615.1. Classification (GTDB taxonomy): domain Bacteria; phylum Pseudomonadota; class Gammaproteobacteria; order Ectothiorhodospirales; family Ectothiorhodospiraceae; genus Thioalkalivibrio. The sequence goes on along the minus strand of NZ_JAWLFK010000009.1, from coordinate 25,860 downwards.
GCACACTGAACGAGGCGCGCGACGAGGCCGAGCGCAACCGCCGCCTCCTGGATGCCGAACGCGCCTACCTGGAGAGCGTGCTGCAGCACTTGCGCTCCGGCGTGCTGGCGCTGGATGGCAGCCTGCGCCTGCGTACCGCGAATGCCGCGGCCAGCGAGATCCTGGAATGCGACCTGCAGGGGGCGCGGACCCGGGTGATGTCGGAGGTGGGCGACGAGTGCCCGCTGGTGGCCCAGTTCTTCGAGGCGATCAGCGATGCCCTGGTACGCCAGGAGGCAGAATGGTCGCGCCAGGTGGTGGTGTTCACCCGCAGCGGGCGCAAGGTGCTGATGACCCGCGCGGTTTGGCTGCCGACCTCCGGCTCCAGCCGGGGGCTGCACGCGATCGTGTTCGACGACATGACCGAGTTCCTCAAGGCCCAGCGTGACGCCGCCTGGGGCGAGGTCGCCCGGCGCCTCGCGCACGAGATCAAGAACCCGCTGACGCCGATCCAGCTGTCCGCCGAGCGCCTGTCCAGGCGCCTGGGCAAGGTGCTGGAGGGGGCGGATCGCGAGGTGCTGGACCGGGCAACCGGGACCATCGTGCAGCAGGTGGAGGCGATGAAGACGCTGGTCAACGCCTTCCGCGACTATGCCCAGGCCCCGCAGCTGGAGCGCGCATCGGTGGACCTGAACCAGCTGATCCGGGATGTCTGCGAGTTGTACCTGGACCACGAAGGGCGTTCGCGCGTCGATGTCACGCTGGATGCGTCCCTGCCGCGGATCCATGGCGATGCCGGCCGTCTGCGCCAGTTGCTGCACAACCTGATCAAGAACTCCCTGGAGGCAGGCGAGGGCCACGAGGACATGGAGGTGCATGTCGCAACCGCGTACCTCGACGACCCCGCCGGGCCGCACATCGAGCTGCGGGTGACCGACACCGGTCCTGGCATCAAGCCGGAGTTCCTCGAGCGCATCTTCGAGCCCTACACCACCGACAAGCCGCGGGGCACAGGTCTCGGTCTGGCCGTCGCGCAGAAGATCGTGGAAGAACATGGCGGCATGATTGAGTGCCATAATGCGGAGTCCAGGCAGGGGGGCGCGGTGTTCCGCATCCGCATCCCGGTGGAGCATGGTCCGGTGGTTCACGAGGAGCCCGAATGAGCGAAGCCTACATACTCGTGGTCGACGACGAGCCGGACATCCGCATGCTGTTGCAGGATGTGCTGGAGGACGAGGGCTACCAGGTGGCGCTGGCCGGCTCCGTGGCCGAGGCCAAGGCGCAGCGCCGTAGCCGTCGCCCCGACCTGATCCTGCTGGATGTCTGGATGCCGGACGGCGACGGCATCTCGCTCTTGAAGGAATGGAGCGACGACGAGGGCCTGCCGTGCCCGGTGGTGATGATCTCCGGGCACGGCAATGTCGAGACCGCCGTCGATGCCACGCGGCTCGGGGCCTACGACTTCATCGAGAAGCCGCTGTCCATCGACAAGCTGCTGATCACCCTGAACAATGCCCTGGAGGCCGCGCGCCTGCAGCGCGAGAACGTGGGCCTGAAGCGCCACGCCGGAACGGTCCAGGACCCCGTGGGCGAGAGCGCTACCATGGTGAACCTGCGCGACCAGGTGCAGCGCATGGCGCAGCACGACACCTGGGTGCTGATCACCGGCGAGCCGGGGGTTGGCAAACAGACCTTCGCCCGGCTGCTGCATGCGCGCAGCGCGCGTCGCGAGAGCCCGTTCATCGTGGTCTCGGTGGGGTCGCTCTCGGGCGACGAGGCGATCGCCGAACTGTTCGGCAGCGAGCAGGGCGAGCACGTGCGCTACGGCCTGCTGGAGCAGGCGGCGGGCGGCGTGCTGTTCCTGGACGAGGTCGCGGAGATGGACCTGCAGACCCAGGGGCGCCTGCTGCATGCCCTGGACACCCAGCGCATCACGCGAATTGGCGGCAGTCAGCCGATCAGCGTGAATGTGCGTGTGATCGCGGCCAGCCATTACGACCTGGCCGAGGCGGTGGAGCAGGGCCACTTCCGCGAGGACCTGTACTACCGGTTGAACGTCCTGCCGCTGGCGATCCCGCCGCTGCGCGAGCACCCGGAGGACATCCCCGAGCTACTGGAATGTCACATGCGGCACCTGCACCAGCAGGAGGGGCTGCCGGTGCGGGACTTCCAGCGCCCGGCGATGGAGCGGTTGCAGCAGTACCACTGGCCAGGCAACGTGCGCGAGCTTCGCAACCTGGTGCAGCGTCTGATGATCCTGGGTTCCGGCGACGAGATCACTCGCGACGAGGTGGAGCGCACCCTGAGCGGGCAGCCGCAGCGTGCCGAGGAGGCCGCGGAGGGGGGTGTCGCCATCCCCGATCTCCCGTTGCGCGAGGCACGCGAGCAGTTCGAACGCGAATACCTGCAACAGCAGCTGGAGCGCTCCGAGGGCAACATGACGCGCCTGGCCGAGCGGGTGGGGCTGGAGCGCACGCACCTGTACCGCAAGTTCAAGGCGCTGGGGATCGACCCCAAGCGCGTGAAATCCGATAGCTGAATCCGCTCCGGGACGGGAGACGCATGAAGCACATCATCATCCTCGGCGCCGGCCAGGTCGGCCAGTCGCTGGCCGAGGCGCTGAGCGCCGACGGAATGGACATCACGGTGGTCGACTACCGTGCGGAGATGCTGGCGGAGCTGGAGGATCGCTTCGACATCAAGACCGTGCACGGCTTTGCCGCCCACCCCTCGGTGTTGGAGGCGGCCGGGGCGCAGGACGCGTCCATGCTGATCGCGGTCACCAACTCGGACGAGACCAACATGGTGGCCTGTCAGGTGGCCTCCACGCTGTTCAACATCGAGACCAAGATCGCCCGGGTGCGAGCCCGCGACTACCACGACACGCCGGCGCTATTCGCCCAGGACGCGATGCCGGTGGACATGCTGATCTCGCCCGAGGCGATCGTGACCAGCCACATCCAGCGACTGATCGAACACCCCGGTTCGCTGCAGGTGCTGGAGTTCGCCGAGGGGCGGGTGTCGCTGGTGGGCGTGCGGGCCTACTACGGCGGTCCGCTGGTCGGGCACGAGCTGAAGAACCTGCAAAGCGACATGCCCGGTATCCATACCCGGGTCGCCGCGATCTTCCGCAAGGACCGGCCGATCCAGCCGGACGGCTCGACGGTGATCGAGGCGGACGACGAAGTCTTCTTCGTCGCCGCGAAGAAGAACATCCGCGCGGTGACTTCGGAGCTCCGCAAGCTGGAGAAACCCTACAAGCGAATCATGATCGCGGGCGGCGGGAACATCGGCGAGCGCCTCGCGGAGACCCTCAGCAAGCGCTACCGGGTCAAGGTGGTCGAGCGCGACTCGGATCGCGCGGACCACCTGGCGCGCACCCTGCCCAGCAATGTGCTGGTGCTGCACGGAGACAGCTCGGATGACCGCTTCCTCGAATCGATCAACGTCGAGCACAGCGACGTCTTCTGCGCGGTCACCAACGACGACCAGGCGAACATCTTCGCCGGCATGCTGGCCAAGCGCTGGGGCGTGCGCAAGGTGATGTCGCTGATCAATCGCCCGAGCTACGTCGATCTGCTGCAAAGCGGCACCATCGACGTCGCGATCTCGCCGCAACAGGCCACCATCGGGGCGCTGCTGGCCCGTGTACGCGAGGGCGGCACCGCCACGGTGCATACCCTGCGGCGCGGCGCGGCCGAGGCCATCGAGACGGTGGTCAATGGCGATGCCCGCACCTCGCAGGTGGTCAGTCGCCGGATCGACGAGATCGACTTTCCCGAGGGCACCAGTTTGGGCGCCGTGGTGCGCGAGGAGGAGGTCATCATTCCGCACCGGGATACCGTCATCGAGGCCGGCGACCACGTGATCCTGTTCGTGACCGACCGGCGCAAGGTGAAGCAGGTACAGCGCCTGTTCCAGCCCACGGCGCTGTTCTTCTAGGCGGAGCTCGCGGATGCTCCATCTCGCCTCCACGGCCCGGCTGCTGGGTGTCCTGCTGACGCTGTTCAGTCTGGCGATGCTGCCGCCGGCGGCCATTGGCTTCCTGTATGGGGAGTCCACCGCGTTCGTGTTCCTGCAGGCCTTCGCCCTGCTGTTGCTGATGGGGGGTGTGCTGTGGGCGCCGTTGTACCGCATGCGCCAGGAGCTGCAGGCGCGCGACGGCTTCATCCTGGTGGTCCTGTTCTGGCTCGGACTGGGGATCGCCGGGGCGACACCCCTGTTCCTGGATCCGAGCCTGCAGGTGTCCTTCACCGACGCGGCGTTCGAATCGATGTCCGGCCTGACCACGACCGGGGCCACCGTGCTGACCGGGCTGGACGATCTGCCGCGGGCGCTGCTGTGGTATCGCCAGCAACTGCAGTGGATGGGCGGCATGGGGATCATCGTGCTGGCGGTGGCCATCCTGCCGCTTCTGGGCGTGGGCGGCATGCAGTTGTTCAAGGCCGAGACCCCGGGGCCGATCCGCGACAACAAACTCACCCCGCGCATCGCCGAGACCGCGCGCAACCTCTGGTACATCTACCTGGGCCTGACCGCGGCCTGCGCGGTGGCCTACTGGGTCGCCGGCATGGACGCCTTCGATGCCGTCGCGCACTCCTTCACCACGGTGGCGATTGGCGGCTTCTCGACCTATGACGCCAGCATCGGCCACTTCGACTCCGTGGCGATCGAGATGGTCGCCATCGCGTTCATGGTCCTGGGCGGGATGAACTTCGCGCTCCACTTTCTGGTGCTGCACCGCGCGACCTGGAAGCCGTACCGGCGGGACGAGGAGTTACGCGCGTACCTGCTGGTACTCGGTTCGGCGACCGTGCTGGTGGTCGGCTTCATGCTCTGGAGCGGGTTTGCCGATCAGTTCGGGGATGCATTGCGCCGCGGGGTTTTCCATGTCGTGTCGATTGCGACCACGACGGGTTATGCGACCGACGCCTTCTACCTGTGGCCCGGTTTCCTGCCCGTATTGTTGATCTTCCTGTCGTTCATCGGTGGCTGTACCGGTTCCACCGGCGGTGGCATGAAGGTGGTCCGCGTGCTGTTGCTGATGAAACAGGGACTGCGCGAGATCAAGCGCCTGATCCACCCGCATGCGCGGATCACCGTGAAGGTCAACGGCAAGGAGGCCCCGGATCGGGTGGTCCAGGCGGTGTGGGGTTTCCTGGCGGCCTACGTGATGGTGTTCGTGGTGATGATGCTGGCGCTGATGGCATCCGGTCTGGATCAGGTGACCGCGTTCTCGGCGGTGGCGGCCACGCTGAACAACCTCGGCCCCGGACTGGGCGAGGTCGGGCCCAACTTTCAGTCGATCAACGACTTCAGCAAGTGGGTCCTGGTGTTCGCCATGCTGATGGGCCGCCTGGAAATCTTTACCGTGCTGGTGCTTCTGTCGCCCGCCTTCTGGCGGCGTTAGCCTGAAAAGGTAGTTTGGCCGGCGGCGCGCGGGAGGTGCCCCATGAGCGACATGATCGAACGCTTCCAGAATATGCTCGATGGCGGGCAGGACTCCGCCATGCTGCGTTTCTCGCTGGGCAATGCCCTGGCGACCGATGGCCAGCTCGAGGCTGCGGTCCCGCACCTGGAGCGGGCGTTGGAACTGGACGGGGGCTACTCGGCCGCCTGGAAGCTGCTGGCGAAGACGCTGGTGCAGCTGGAGCGCCCCGAGGCGGCGCTGTCCACCTGCGAACGGGGCATTCGCGTGGCCACCGAGAAGGGCGACCTGCAGGCCGCGAAGGAAATGGAGGTCTTCGCCAAGCGCGCCCGCAAGCAACAGGCCGCCATGGATGGACCTGGCGACGGCTCCGGGGGCGCATGAGCGCAGCAGACGACGACCGAAGCCGGGACCAGGACGCGGGCGCCTACCAGGCCCCGCTGACCGCCGCGCACTTCGCCCCGCGTTACTGGGGCAGCTGGTTGCTGCTGGCCCTGGCCTGGGTCCTGCAGGAGCTCCCGCGTCCGGCCGTGCGCGGTCTGGCGCGCGGCCTGGGCCCGCTGATCCGTCGCTTCGCCGGGCGCAGCCGGTGGGTGGCCGAACGCAATCTGGAGCTGTGCTTTCCGCACCTGAGCGCCGCCGAGCGCGCGCAGCGTCTGGAGGCCTATTACCGCTACCAGGCACAGACCGTCCTGGATTACGGCCTGCTGTGGTTCGGCAAGCCGGGTCAGCATGCCACCCGGATCCGCATCGAGGGTGTGGAGCACTACGAGCGCCTGCGCTCCGCCGGCACGCCGGTGATCATCCTCGCCCCGCACTCCCTGGCGCTGGACTACGGCGGCGTTCGCATGAGCCAGATGTTCGACGGCGTGTCCTTTGCCAAGCCGATGAAGAACCCGGTGCTCGAGTGGATCAACCATCGCAGCCGCACCCGCTACTCCGGCGACATCTTCGCCCGCGACCAGGGCCTGCGCCCGGCGATCCGCCAGCTCAAGCGCGGGCGCTTCTTCTACTACCTTCCGGACGAGGACCTGGGCGCCGAGGGTGCGGTGTTCGTGGATTTTTTCGGCGTGAAGAAGGCTACGCTGACCGCGCTGGCGCGCCTGGCGCGCATGTCGAAGGCCGCGGTACTGCCCAGCTTCGCCTGGTACGACACGGCGGCGGACCAGTACGTGATGCGCCTGTGGCCTCCCATGGACGGGTATCCCACCGGCGATGACGAGGCCGACGCCCGGCAGATGAACGCGGCCGTGGAGCGCGGCATCGAACAGGCTCCGCCGCAGTATCTGTGGTCCATGCGCCTGTTCCGCACCCGCCCCGAAGGCGAGCCGCGCTTCTACCCCGACCGCAAGCGCTGATCCCGACCCATGCCCGAGGGCGATACGATCCACAAGCTGGCGGCGGCGCTGCGCCCGGTGCTGGAGGGGACGGCATTGTGCCGGGTCGCGACCCGTGCGGCCCGGGGTGACCCGCTGCGCGAGCATGGCGCGATGACCGCCGAAGGCGTGCAGGCCCGGGGCAAGCACCTGTTGCTGGATCTCGAGGCCGCGGATGGCCGGCCCTGGCAGTTGCGTAGCCATCTCGGTATGTACGGCACCTGGCACCAGTACGCGCCCGGTTCCGCCTGGCACAAGCCGGCCTCCGCCGCGTGGGCGGTGCTGACGCTGCCGGATCGCGTCCTGGTCTGCTTTCATCCGCGCGAGCTGCAGTGGTGCCCGCGCACGGCCGGCGCTCGGGATGTCCCCCGGCTGGATGCCCGCGTCGGCCCCGATCTCCTGGACCCGGCCCTCGATCTGGACGCGGTCGTCGCCCGGGTGGGCGCCCGTGCCGATCCGGGGCGACCGATCCTGGACGTGCTGCTGGACCAGTCGCTGGCGGCGGGCATCGGCAACATCTACAAGTCGGAAGTGCTGTTCCTGCAGGGATGCCACCCGCTGCGGCCCGCTGGAGAGGTGACGGAGGCAATGCTGGCGGGACTCTACCGCGAGGCGGAACGTCTGTTGCGGCGCAATGTAAAGCCGGGTCCGCGGATTACCCGCGAGCGGGCGGAGGAGGAGGCCTTCCTGTACGTCTACGGCCGCCGGGGCGAGCCGTGCCACCGGTGTGGTGCGCCGATCGAATTTGCCCGGCTGGGCGAGCACCTTCGTTCGACCTACTGGTGCCCGTCCTGCCAGGCCGGGAACCCCTAGGCCGGTTGGGTGTACCAACAGAATACGACTCGCTCAAGGCGCTGTGCCGATTCACCGAGCATCCGCGCTGGACCGGCAGGCCAGGGGCGGATTTCCCAAGGAGGAAAATCATGCATACGCGCACGATGAAGACGGGACGCATGACCCTGGTACCCGTGCTGGCGGGGTTGGTGATGGCCTGTACCGGGTCCTCCGGCGTCTCGGCCCAGGGTCTGGAGGCCGGGGGGCAGGACCTGCAAGTCAGCGTGCTGAACGAGGAGCTCGATCACCCCTGGGCCATTGCCTTCCTGCCGGAGGGCGGGGCGCTGATCAGCGAACGCCCGGGCAGTCTGCGCTGGTTCGAGGACGCCGAATCCTTCGACGGCCGGGGCGTGCTCGTCCCCGGGCTGCCGGACGCCATGGAGGCGCAGAACCAGGGCGGGTTGCTGGACCTCGCGCTGCACCCCGATTTCGTCGACAACCGCTGGCTGTACTTCACCTATTCCGCCAGCGTGGACGGCGGGCTGACCACGCGTCTGGCACGCGGGCGCTTCCAGGAGGGCGAGCTGCGGGACGTGGAGACCCTGTTCACCGCCGAACCGGGGGTGCGTGGCGGGCGCCATTTCGGCGGCCGGATCGTCTTCGACGATGCGGATCACGTGTACATCAGTGTGGGGGACCGCGGTAATCGCGATCATGCCCAGGACACCGCCACGCATATCGGCAGCATCATCCGGCTGCACGACGACGGGTCGGTGCCGGACGACAACCCGCTGGTGGACGACCCCGACGCCCGTCCGGAGATCTGGGCCTGGGGCGTGCGCAACCCGCAGGGCATGGTGATCGACCCGGAAACCGGGACCTTCTGGGAGAACGAGCATGGTCCCCGCGGCGGCGACGAGGTGAACATCATCGAGCCCGGGCTGAACTACGGCTGGCCGGTGATCACCCACGGGCGCGAGTATGCCGGCGGCCAGGTCGGCGAGGGGATTACCGAGAAGGAGGGCATGGAGTCGCCCCTGCATCACTGGACGCCATCCATCGCGCCGTCGGGCATGGCGATCCTGCGCGATCCTGCCTTTGCCGACTGGGACGGCGACCTGCTCGTTGGCGGGCTGGCCCACCAGACCCTGCGCCGGTTGACCTTCGACGGGCGCGAGCTGGTCAACGAGAGCGAGGTGCTGCCGGACCTGGATCGCCGCGTGCGTGACGTGCGTGTCCATGACGGGGCGATCTACGTGCTTACCGACCACGATCCGGGGGAGCTGATCCGGCTCGCCCCCGCCGACTGACGGAGTTGCCGATGTTTGCATTTTCCGAGCCGCGCATGCCGCCCCCCGAACAGGCCCTGCCGGGGCGCGAGGAGCCGATGCCGGTGCCCGAGCGCCATAGGGTCCTGGGGACGCCGCTGGCGCCGCCGTACCCCGGGGGTATGCAGGTGATCCACTTCGGCATGGGCTGCTTCTGGGGCGCCGAGCGCCTGTTCTGGCAGCAGGATGGCGTGTATTCCACCAGCGTGGGCTACGGCGGTGGCTACACCCCGAACCCGACCTACCGGGAGGTCTGCAGTGGCCAGACCGGACACACCGAACTGGTCCGGGTGGTGTTCGATCCGACGCGGATCGGGTTGGATACGTTGCTGCGCACCTTCTGGGAAGGGCACGACCCGACCCAGGGCATGCGCCAGGGCAACGATGTCGGAACCCAGTACCGTTCGGCGATCTACACCACCGCTCCCGAGCACACCACGGCTGCCGAGGCCAGCCGTGAGCGTTTCCAGGCCGCGCTGGAGGCTGCCGGGCGCGGGGTAATCACCACGGAGATTTCAGAGGGCCGGCCGTACTACTTTGCCGAGGACTACCACCAGCAATACCTGGCCAAGGTCCCCAACGGCTACTGCGGCCTCGGCGGCCTGGCCGTGCCGTACCCAGCGTGAGCACCCACCCGGCTCTTGGCCATCACGGCGAAAAGCGATTCACAGGAAGACGTGAAGGTGGGAAGAGGGATGATGGCGCCCGCTCGTGTGTGTGCTGTGGTTCTGTAACGATCAGCGTATACCGCCCTACCAAAAAACCTTCCTGTCTTCCAAACTTCCTGTGAATCGCTTTTGACCTGGCCTTTCTTCGTGCCTTCGTGTGCTTCGTGGTGAACAAGGGTTTTCAGTCCCTTTGGGTGGCGGCCTGGACAAGGGCGTGGAACAGGCGCTGGTGGCGGCGCTTCTGCGGGAGGTATTCCGGGTGCCACTGCACGCCGATGCACCAGCCGTGTTCGGCCTCGATCGCCTGAACCACGCCGGTGGCCTCGCGGCCAGCGACCATCAGGTCCCGTCCGAGGTCATTGACGGCGTGGCTGTGGAGGGCATTCACGTGCAGCGTCGTGTTCCCCAGGATGTCGGCCAGATGGCTGCGAGGGTCCAGTTGTACCGACTTGACCGGAAGCAGGCTGCGGGCCTGCGGGGTTTCCACGTAGAACTCGGCCAGGTCGCGATGTAGCGTGCCGCCGCGCACCACGTTCACCAGCTGCATCCCGCGGCAGATGCCCAGGACCGGGCGATGATCGTCCAGCGCCCGGTGGATCAGGGACTTCTCCAGACGGTCGCGATCGGTGTCCAGCACGCCGCCGTGGGACTGGAACAGTCGGCGCAGCAGCCACAGGGCCGGATAGAACAGATAACCGATCAGGCGCTGCGAAAGGCGCTTCTCCGCCTGGCGGATGGCGGCGGCATCCGGTCCCTCGGGGAGGGTTTCGCCATAGAGCTCGGGGTCCACGTCCGCCCCCCCGCCGACGATCAGGCCATCGAAACGCCGATGACTGCGCGGCTTGCCCGGGCGCAGCCGCAGGGGGCGGCCCCCGGCACGCCACACCGCGAGTGCCGTGAACAGCCAGGCGGGGCCTCCGCCCTGATCGGGCCCGGTGATGGCGATCACCGGGCGGCGCGGGTGCGGTGTCGGGGTGCCGGCGATCGCCGGGCCGGGCTCAGAACCAGTCACGGAGGCGCTGGTTCCAGTCGTCGGCCCAGCGGCCGAGGGCCTGGCCGGGGCGTTCCAGGTACTCCCGCGACAGGCGCTCCAGACGTTCCGGGTCGGCCGCCAGGCGTTCAACCTCCACCCAGCCGTTGAACGGGCGCGCCAGGCTCCACTCCGGGTTGTCGATCTCGCAGTTGGGCAGGCGATAATGGAAAGCCGGGCGTGGCTTGATCAGTTCGTGCTCCACCGGCGCGGCGGCGACGCGGTCCGGGTCCAGGTGGGCAAATAGCGGCAGCAGGTCCAGCGGGCGGTTTCGGGTCGGGCTGTGCGCCAGGTAGGTGTCGATCAGGCCGGCCTGATCGGGCTGGAAGTCCGGGTCCAGTACGTAGCGCACGAAGGACCCGGGAAAGGCCCGGATGTAGGGGGATAGTCGCCGTGCGAGATCGATCGTGCCCGCGGCGGCCAGGACCTCGACCATCAGCAGGAAGCTGCGGAGGATCGCGAGGAGCCACTCGGCGTCGGTGCGGTGGACCTCGATATTGATCTGCAGCCCGAAGGCGTACAGCACCGAGCGTTCCGTGCCCAGCGCGCCGGCCTGCTGCAGGGTCGCCCGCACCCGATCCAGGCGAGGCAGCGCGGCAACCGGGATCGGGGGCGCCACGATCTCGTGCGGCACCAACCGTCCCGCCGCGTCGGCCAGCCAGCGATCCAGCGCCGCCTCGTCCGAATCGTCCAGTTCGATGCCCAGGCGGGTGAGGTGCTCGCGATAGGCGCGGTCCTTTAATACCCGTGCGTCCAGCTCCAGCTGGAAGTCGCCGACATCCGTATCGCGGACATGGAAGACGAATGCGCTGTCCGACTCGACGTGGCCGCCGAACTCGGCCTGCACCGCTTCGGCCATAGTCTCGAGCGATACCCCGGCCATCTCGATCTCGACCCCAATACGCCGGGGTTCGCCCTCCGGGTTGGCAGGCCAGGGGAGTTCGTGAAAGGGCTCGCTCATGCGTCTCTCGAAGCCGCTCAAGGGCTCTCCATGATAGCGGCTCGGTGTACGTCGTGCGGTCCGGGCAGTAGGATAGGCGCCGACCGACAGGAGCCCGCCGACCCCATGGATCGAATCTATCTGCGCGACCTCGAGATTGACGCCGTCGTGGGCGTCTACGACTGGGAACAGCGAATCCAGCGCCGCCTGCGATTCGACATCGAACTCGCGGCGGATACCCGCATCGCCGCCCATTCCGGCGAGATCGGCGATACCGTCGATTACGAGGCAGTCGCCAACGCCGTGCGCGCCATCGTGACGCGCGAGCCCCACACCCTGCTGGAATCCCTGGCCGAGGAGATCGCCGAGGCCCTGATGGCCCAGTTTGGCACCCCCTGGGTGCGCATCAAGCTGGGCAAGCCCGGGGCCGTTCCCGGTGTGCGCGAGGTCGGCATCGAGACCGAGCGCGGCAGCCTCTCCTCGTAGACTGCCTCCGGCACGGGCACCCTGCCTGGGGGATCCCGCTGATCCCCGTGCCCGGGCGCCCGTACCATGGCCGGACGGACCGGGGCGCGCCGATATCCAGCGTACGGCGCGGCTTGCCGCGCGTACCCCCGTCATGACAACCCCCTTCCCCTCCCGTCGCCCTGTCGATCCCGCCGACTGCCAGGGGTTCTGAACCGTCCGGCACTGCGGATCCGGTTCACCTCCCGAAGAACGCGCACGCTTTTGGTGCGTGTGCACTTTTAGTGCGCACCAATTCAAGGCAAAAGGCCGTGGTTGGGCCGCAACACGTGTTGTGAAAAGCGGATTTTGCTCCCTTTTGGTACTTGGCACAGCCCGTGCAAGGACCGGGTGTCGACTACGCGACACTCGATTGACCAATCTGGGAGATGACCAACATGAAGAAATTCACCCGTTCCGCGCTGGCCGCTGCTGTCCTCACGGTAGGTTCCACCGGTGGCGTCGCCTTTACCTCCACTGCGAGCGCCGAGCTGTCCATGAATATTGGCGCCGTTTCCAACTACTACTTCCGTGGCGTCACTCAGACCGATGATGCCGCTGCCATCCAGGGTGGTGTGGATTTTGAACACGAGTCTGGATTCTACGCCGGTACCTGGGCGTCTACGGTTGATTTCGGAGACGGCGAAGCAAAGTACGAGCTCGACCTCTATGCCGGGTTCGCAGGCGAGCTTGGAAATGGACTTGGCTATGACGTCGGTTATGTCTATTACGCCTATCCTGATAGCCCCGTCGATATCGACTTCGGCGAGGTTTACGGTGAGCTTTCGTACGAAGGGTTCTATGGCGGTCTTGCCGCGACGGCGAACAGCGATCAGTCAAGTGGGCAGGCGTTCGATTCGGGTGATGTCTATTACTACCTTGGCTATGACATCGCGCTGCCGAATGACTTTGGTCTCGACCTGACTGCCGGCTATTACACCTTTGATGCCGATGGGTCCGCGGATCAGGAAGATCTGGATTACCTGCATTACGCCGCGTCCATGTACCGCGATGTGGGTGACTTTGGCGACGTCTCGTTCACCCTGGAGTACGCCGACATCAAGGATGACGATCGCTCCGAACTCGCGGGATCTAACGAAGACATGAAGGTTTGGGTGGGCTGGTCCAAGACGTTCTGAACCCGGCTATTACCTCTTAATGCAAAGGCGGGTCCGTGGATCGGCGGGCCCGCCCACAGGAGTCTGACATGAAGATGATTACCGCCGTGATCAAGCCATTCAAGCTTGATGATGTTCGCGAGGCGATCTCGGAGATCGGCGTGCAGGGCATGACCATGACCGAAGTCAAGGGCTTTGGTCGCCAGCGCGGTCATACCGAGTTGTATCGCGGTGCCGAGTACGTGGTCGACTTCCTGCCCAAGGTGAAGCTTGAAGTAGCCGTTGACGAAAACCTGGTCGACCAGGTTGTCGAGGCCATTTCAAAGTCCGCCAGTACGGGCAAGATCGGCGATGGCAAGATCTTTATTACGCCGGTGGAGCAGGTCGTGCGTATCCGCACGGGCGAGTCCGGACCGGAAGCGCTCTAATCCACTGCCTTCCATCGAATGAGGAATTTCAATCATGGAAATTGAACAGCAAGTAGTCGAACTCGCCTACGCCATGGACACCTTTTATTTCCTGGTGGCCGGTGCGCTGGTGATGTGGATGGCCGCGGGCTTTACCATGCTCGAGGCCGGAATGGTGCGCACCAAGAGTGTCGCCGAAATCGCAACCAAGAATATCGCCCTGTATTCGATCGCCAGCATCATGTACATGCTCGTCGGCTACAACATCATGTACGGTGATGGTCTCAGCTCCGTTATCCCGGGGCTGGGGTTCCTGCTCGGCGGCGACAATGCGGTCGCGGACGTAATGGGTAGTGGTGGCGACATCTACTACTCCGATCGTGCCGACTTCTTCTTCCAGGTCGTGTTCGTGGCCACCGCGATGTCCATCGTCTCGGGCGCCGTGGCCGAGCGCATGAAGCTGTGGGCCTTCCTGACCTTCGCGGTCGTCCTGACCGGCTTCATCTACCCGATGCAGGGTTTCTGGAGCTGGGGTGGCGGTATGCTCGATCAGATCGGCTACCTGGACTACGCCGGGTCCGGCATCGTCCACTTTACGGGTGCCGCGGCGGCACTGGCCGGCGTGCTGCTCCTCGGGGCACGCAAGGGCAAGTACACCAAGGATGGCAAGATCAACGCCATCCCGGGCTCCAACATGCCGCTGGCCACCCTGGGTGTGCTGATCCTGTGGCTGGGGTGGTTCGGCTTTAACGGCGGCTCCGAGCTGAAGGTCTCCGACATCGAATCCGCCAATGCCGTGGCCGCGGTGTTCACCAATACCAACCTGGCTGCGGCCGGGGGTGTAGTGGCCGCCCTGATCACGACGCGCCTGGTGTTCGGCAAGGCCGACCTGACCATGGCCCTGAACGGCGCGGTCGCGGGCCTGGTGTCCATCACGGCGGAACCGCTGATGCCCAGCCCGTTCCTGGCGATGGTCATCGGTGCCATCGGTGGCGTGCTCGTGGTGTTCTCGATCGTGGCGCTGGACAAGCTGAAGATCGACGACCCGGTGGGTGCGATCTCCGCGCACGGTACCGCCGGCATCTGGGGCGTGATGGCAGTCCTGCTGACCAACCCGGATGCGACCTTCTTTGGCCAGATTGCGGGCCTGCTTGCCATCTTCGTGTTCGTCTTCGTGGCCAGCCTGATTGTCTGGGCGATCCTGAAGGCGGTGATGGGCATTCGCCTGAACGAAGAGGACGAGGAAATGGGCGCCGACATCGCCGAGTGCGGTCTCGAGGCTTATCCGGAGTTTACCGGCAAGAACTGATCCCTCGTTTACCTGAAACCAGGATCGGGCCGCGCGGCGGCTCGATCCTCAACAAGTCTCCTCCGACGCCGACAAGACAGTCTCCCGGGACTCGGATGTTGGCCTTTGGGCGCCCCTTCCCCGGGCGCCCTTTTTTTGTTCGGCACACCCTGTGGGACCGGGCTTGCCCGCGAAGCCCCCGCCCGCGGCGGTTGTTGCGACTGATGCCCGCGGGCTACTAACACCCCGGCCGGCTCTCTTCCCAGCAAGCAGGGTCTCCCGGTCGGGCCATTCATCCCGGCGCCCCGGCTTCGGTTACGATCCCGCTTTTGCCGCACCGGAAGCCTGTCGCATGGATCGCCTGCTGGACGTTTGCCAACTCAAAACGGCACACCTTGGCCCGCTGGACCTGGCGGTTCAGCCCGGCGAGCTGGTACAGGTCACGGGCGCCTCGGGTTCCGGCAAGTCCCTGCTGCTGCGGGCCCTGGCGGACCTCGACCCCAACACCGGTGAGGTGACACTGAACGGCGAGCCCCGCGATGCCATGCGGCCTGTCGAGTGGCGCCGCCGCGTGGCCTACGTGCCGGCCGAGACCGCCTGGTGGGGCGAGCGCGTGGACGAGCACCTGCCGGCCGGCTATTCGCGCGAGACAGCCCTTCACCTGCTGGAGCAGGTCGCGTTGCCGGAGGCCTCGCTGGGCTGGGAGATCGAGCGCCTCTCCAGCGGTGAGAAACAGCGCCTGGGCCTGGTGCGCGCGCTGCTGAACAAGCCGTGGGTCCTTCTGCTGGACGAGCCCACCGCCAACCTGGATCTGGAGAACACCAAGCGCATCGAACGGGCGGTGCGGGCCTATCTCGCCGAGGAACAGGCGGCGGCACTGTGGGTCAGCCACGACACGCTGCAGCGTCAACGCCTGGGCGGGCGCATCCTCACCATCCACGAAGGGCAGCTGGAGAACGCGGCATGGAGCTGATCTCGCTATCCGCGCTGGACCTGACGCTGGCGGCGCTGCTGGTCGTCGCCCTGGCGGGGCTTACCGTCTGGGCACGCATGGGGCTGGGGCGCAGCCTCCTCATCGCGGGTGCGCGCACCGTGATCCAGCTACTGCTGGTTGGTCTGGTCCTGCAGACGCTTTTCGACCATGCGCAGCTCGGTTGGGTGGCGCTGATGGCGGTCATCATGCTGGCGGTGGCGGGCTACGAGGTCATGGCCCGGCAGCAGCGGCGCTTCGCCGGCCTGTGGGGTTACGGGATCGGTACCGTCACCATGTTCGTCTCCGCGTTTGCCGTGACCGTGCTGGCATTGACGACGATGGTGGGGCCTGCGCCCTGGTGGGAGCCGCAGTACGCCATCCCGCTGCTGGGCATGTTGCTGGGCAACACCATGACCGGCATCGCGCTGGGGCTGGACCGCCTGACCCAGACCGTCTGGCGCGAGCGCCGTACCATCGAGGGACGGCTGGCACTGGGCTCGGGCTGGAGCGAGGCGGTCGCCACCATGCGCCGCGAGGCCGCCCGCTCCGGACTGATGCCGACCATCAACGCCATGGCGGCCGCCGGCATCGTCAGCCTGCCGGGCATGATGACCGGGCAAATCCTCGCCGGCGCCCCGCCGGTGGAGGCGGTCAAGTACCAGATCCTGATCATGTTCCTGATCACCGCCGGCACCGGGTTCGGTACCCTCGGCGCGGTCTGGTTCGCCTCGCGCCGCCTGTTCGACACCCGCGAACGCCTGCGTCTCGACCGCCTGAAGCCGGGCCGCCACACGTAGCCCTATCCACCACGATCGGTGCATCTCGCATTCGCTCAATGCACCCTGCGACGCGCGGCGGAGCCCCCGTAGGATGCGCTGAGCGCAGCGAACCGCATCACAGGCGTTGGCTGAAGCCCCTGGGCTGGCAAAAAACCACCGGGGCGGCTGGTCCCGTCAGGCGAACAGCTTGCGGCGGAAGAACTCGGGCGTGGCGCCGGCGGCGCGGTGGATGGCGGCGTTGTAGTAGTGGGTGGCAAACGTTGCCTCCTCGGCCGCCTCCTCGCGCACGAAGGAGACCGGGGCGTCCTTCGCGGCAATGGTGCAGGTCCACCAGCCGGAGGGGTAGGTGGGTTGCGGGAAGTGCAGCGTCAACGCATCGATGAAGCTGGCCGCGCGCAGGCTGTCGTGCATTGGGCGGATGATGCTCTCGGTATGCAACAGCGGCGATTCGCTTTGCTGCACCAGCAGACCATCCGGAGCCAGGGCCTTCACGCAGTCCTTGTAGAAGGCGGTGGAGAACAGCCCCTCGGCGGGCCCTACCGGGTCGGTGGAGTCGACGATGATCACGTCGACCGAGCCGGGTCTGGCGTCCTTCAGATACTGCACGCCATCGTCGAACCGGAGTTCGGCGCGCGGGTCGTCGTTGGCATCGCACAGCTCCGGGAAGTACTGCTCCGACAGGCGGGTGACGCGCTCGTCGATATCCACCTGCACGGCCTTCTGCACCTCGTCGTGCTTGAGCACTTCGCGCAGGGTGCCGCAGTCGCCGCCGCCGATAATGACCACGTTCTTCGGGGCGTTGTGCGAGTAGAGCACCGGGTGCGACATCATCTCGTGGTAGATGAAGTTGTCGCGCCCGGTGAGCATCACGCAGTCGTCGATCACCATCAGGTTGCCGAAGGCCTCGGTCTCGTAGATCTCGATCTTCTGGTACGGGGTCTGCTCCTCGTGCAGCTTCTGCTTGATGCGAAGGGACAGGGCCATGTTTTCGTGCGGCTCGCTGAACCAGTTGTTGTCGAGTGCCATTGGCGGCTCCCCTTGCCGGTACGGTGGACGGTATGATGCGCCGCTATGATAGTGCCCCGCACGCTGCGGGCAACTGGCGCCGCGTAATGACGGCGCCCCGGTCACACTCATGCGTTAACCCGGGATCGCCATGTCTGTCACGCCCTGGAATCTGGATGAGGCCCGCGCGACCTACGGGATCGACCACTGGAACGGTGGCTTTTTCGAGGTGAACGCCGCGGGGCACGTGGTCATGCGGCGACCGGACTGGCCGGATCACCCGGGCGTCGATCTGCACGAACTCGCCGGGCGGCTGCGCGAGGAACATGTCGGGCCGCCGGTGCTGGTGCGCTTCCAGGATGTGCTGGACGGGCGCGTGCGCCGCCTGGCGCGGGCCTTCGATGCCGCCGCGCGCGAGCTGGATTACCCGGGCGCGTTCACCGCGATCTATCCGATCAAGGTGAACCAGCAACGCAGCGTGGTGGACCAGATCCTGGCGGCGGGCGATACGCCGGATGCCGAGGGCTTTACCCCGCGGGTCGGGCTGGAGGCGGGCAGCAAGCCGGAACTGATGGCCGTGCTCGCGCAGTCGCGCCCGGGTGCCGCGATTATCTGCAACGGCTACAAGGATCGCGAATACGTGCGCCTGGCGCTGATCGGGCGCCAGCTCGGGCATCGCGTGTATATCGTCATCGAAAAGCCCTCCGAGCTGGAGGAGGTCATCCGCCAGGCCGAGAACATGGATATCGCGCCGCTTTTGGGGTTGCGTGTGCGCCTGGCGTCGATTGGCAAGGGCAAGTGGCAGAACACCGGGGGCGAGAAGGCCAAGTTCGGCCTGTCCGCGGCGGATGTACTGGGCATCCTCGAGCGCCTGCGCGGTCTCGGCTGGCTCGACCGCCTGCAGCTGCTGCACTTCCACATGGGCTCGCAGATCGCGAACATTCGCGATATCCAGAACGGCATGGGCGAGGCGGCCAGCTACTTCGCGGCGCTGACCGAGGCGGGTGCCGCGCTGCAGGTCGTGGATGTCGGCGGCGGCCTGGGTATCGACTATGAAGGCTCGCGCTCGCGCAACGAATGCTCCATCAACTACTCGGTGGAGGAGTACGCGCTGAACATCCTGCGCCCGCTCAAGCGCATCTGCGAGGCGCATGATCTCGCCATGCCCGAGGTGTTCAGCGAATCCGGGCGGGCGCTCACCGCGCACCACGCGGTGTTGATTACCAACGTGATCGACTGCGAGCCGGCCCCCGGGGATGGCGATATCCCGCCCGCGGCAGACGACGAGCTGCCCGAGATCGCCGCGATGCGCGCGCTCCTGGACGAGCGCGAGCGCCCGGCCTCCGAGATCTATCACGATGCCGCGTTCGGCCTGTCCGACCTGCAGGCGCGCTTTGCCCGCGGGATGCTCTCGCTGGCGGACCGGGCGCGCGCCGAGGCGATCTATTTCGCCCTGTGCCAGCGCCTGCTGGCGCAGCCGGAGGCGCTGCCCGCGGAGATCCGCGCCGAACTGACGGACAAGCTGGCGGACAAGGTTTTCTGCAATTTCTCCGTGTTCCAGTCGATCCCGGACACCTGGGCGATCAACCAGATCTTCCCCATCATGCCGCTGCACCGCCTGGACGAGGCCCCGATCCGGCGTGCGGTGTTGCAGGACCTGACCTGCGACTCCGACGGCCACATCGAGCAGTACGTGGAGCGCGAGGGCACGCACACCACCCTGGCGCTGCACCCGTGGAAAACGGGCGAGGCCTACTATCTCGGCATCTTTCTGGTCGGGGCCTACCAGGAGATCCTCGGCGACCTGCACAACCTGTTCGGCGACACCGACACCGTGAATGTGGGACTGACCGAGCAGGGCGGCTACCGCCTGTTGAACCCCGAGCGCGGCGACACCGTGGACGAGCTGCTCTCCTACGTGCACTTCGCCCCGGATGACCTGCGCCGCGCCTTCCGGGCCAAGATCGACGCCGTCGGCCTGCGCGGCGAGGCCGCCGGACGGCTGCTGGCGGAACTGGAACACGGCCTGACCGGCTACACCTATCTCGAGGACTGAATCATGCAGTGCTACGTCTATCGCGCGAGCAAGCGCGCCGATACCTATGTCTATCTCCCGGAGAAGGATGATTTCTCCGAGTTGCCCGAAGGCGTGATGCGCGCCCTCGGCAACCTGGAGTTCGCACTGGAGTTCGAGCTGACGCCGGAGCGCACCCTGGCCCAGGAAGACCCGCAAAAGGTCCTGGTCAACCTCGACGAGCAGGGCTTCCACCTCCAGTTCCCGCCCCCGGAAGACGAACCCAAGCCCTGATCCATCCGCATGGCGGCCCCCCGGAATGTCGTCGCCGTGAGCTTCTCTCTCCGTCATCCCGGAAACCGCGAAGCGGTTATCCGGGGTCTCGTGCACAGTGGTCTCCCCTGGCCCTGGGACATCCCCCACGCCGTAGGTCCCGGGCCTGCGCTACGGCCTAGGGAAACACTGATTAATGTACACGTTCGCGCTCGAGTCGCTTTTGCGTGCGAACAAGGCGCGGCGACTGCCGTGCAGTCATTCTGCACAAGGGAGCCGCAACGCAGTGCGCATGCAAAAGCGGCCGAGCCCCTTCATTCAATCGCTTGTGGGGTTGGTACCCCAGGTTCCCCGATCCTGCGTTGCGCCGCCTATGGGTAGAGCTACTACCCACTCCACGACGCGCCTTGTCTCGGAAAACCTGGGATGCCAACGCGAACGTGTACATTAATCAGTGTTTCCCTAGATGGCGGGGGCGGGGTGACTGCAGACGGGGCGCGCTGAGCGCAGCGAGCCAGCCTCGGGTGGTGGACTTCAATCTGGCCTCCACGGTGCCTATGATGATACATTGTTATAACTTCAGGCGGCTTGTGGAGAGGGCATGAAAACGACTTTGCGACAGATTGGAAACTCCCGCGGCGTCCTGTTACCTGCGACGCTGTTGCGCCAATGCGGGATCCGCGACGAGATCGACCTGCGGCTCGAGGGCCACCGGATCGTCATCGAGCCGATTACCGAGCCGCGCGCCGGCTGGTTCGACCACTACGACATCGATCAGGACGATGTACCCGAATGGCCCGACACGCCCTTGGCCGAGGATGCCGAGGAGTGGGAATGGTAGGGCATCGCGCACCGGTTCGCCGCGGTGACGTCTACTGGGTCAACCTGGACCCGACCGTTGGCACGGAGATCCGCAAGACCCGCCCTGCATTGGTCGTTTCCCCCGACGACATGAACGCAGCCTTGCCCCGGGTCCTGGTGGCGCCGATCACCAGCAAGGGGCAGCCGCTCGGGTGCCGGCCGGAGGTCGAGCTCGCGGGCCGCCCGGCCCGTATCCTTCTCGACCAGATCCGCAGTGTGGACAAGCGGCGTTTGGTGTCCACCCTCGGCTCGATCGAACTCGCAAGCTGGCACCCGCAACTCCTGGAGATGTTCGCCTGAGTTTTTGCGGTCCGGTCGCCTCACACGATACGCCCCGGCATTTGTGCTTCCGCTTCACTGTCCCTCCGTCATCCCGGCTCTGCGCTGTGCTTCGGCCGGGATGACGGGAGCAAGCGCGCGGAGCCTGCGCTGAAAACGTGGAAGTCGCAGCGCGGACGCTCATAAGTCTGTATAGTGTCGGCCCTTTTGCCAGTATCTAGAGTTCGTATTCCATGACC
>NZ_JAWLFK010000009.1:2602-4497 GCF_041685615.1 Thioalkalivibrio sp. | reverse complement strand
GGAGCCTGCGCTGAAAACGTGGAAGTCGCAGCGCGGACGCTCATAAGTCTGTATAGTGTCGGCCCTTTTGCCAGTATCTAGAGTTCGTATTCCATGACCGAGAAGCTTCGCAACATCGCCATCATCGCCCACGTCGATCATGGCAAGACCACGCTGGTCGACCAGCTCCTGCGCCAGTCCGGCACCCTCGACAAGCGTGGTGACCACGGCGATCGGATCATGGACTCCAACGCCATCGAAAAGGAACGCGGGATCACCATCCTGGCCAAGAACACGGCCATCGAGTGGCAGGATTACCGCATCAATATCGTCGACACCCCCGGACACGCCGACTTCGGTGGCGAGGTCGAACGTGTGCTGTCGATGGTCGACTCGGTGCTGCTGCTGGTGGACGCAGTCGACGGCCCAATGCCCCAGACCCGCTTCGTCACCCAGAAGGCCTTCGCGATGGGCTTCAAGCCGATCGTGGTGGTCAACAAGGTGGACCGCCCCGGCGCGCGCCCCGACTGGGCCGTGGACCAGGTGTTCGACCTGTTTGATCGCCTGGGTGCGACCGACGAGCAGCTGGACTTCCCGATTGTGTTCGCCTCCGCCCTGAACGGTTTTGCCGGGCTGGACTCCAGCGTGACCGAGGGCGACATGACCTGTCTGCTGGAGACCATCGTCGAGCACGTCGCGCCCCCGAACGTGGACGCCGACGGCCCGTTCCAGATGCAGGTCTCCTCGCTGGACTACAACAGCTATCAGGGCCTGATCGGCATCGGACGCGTGAAGCGCGGACGCATCAAGCCGAACACCCCGGTCAAGGTGGTGGACCGCAAAGGCGGCGTGCGCAACGGCCGCATGCTGCAGATCATGGGCTTCCACGGCCTGGAGCGCGTCGAGGTCGAAGAGGCCCGTGCCGGCGACATCATCACCTTCACCGGGATGGACAAGCTGTTCATCTCCGACACCCTGTGCGATCCGAACCACGTCGAGGCAATGGAACCGCTGACCGTCGACGAGCCGACCGTGAGCATGACCTTCCAGGTCAACACCTCGCCGTTCGCCGGACGCGAGGGCAAGTACGTCACCTCCCGCGTGCTGCGCGACCGCCTGCAGGAAGAGCTCAAGCACAACGTGGCCCTGCGCGTGGAAGAGGGCGAGGACCCGGACAAGTTCAAGGTCTCCGGGCGAGGTGAGCTGCACCTGGGCATCCTCATCGAGAACATGCGCCGCGAGGGGTACGAGCTGGCCGTGGCGCGTCCCGAGGTGGTCATCAAGGAGGTTGACGGTGTCAAGCAGGAGCCGTACGAGGCCGTCACCGTGGACGTCGAGGAACAGCACCAGGGCACCATCATGGAGAAGCTCGGCGAACGCCGCGGCGACATGACCAACATGGTCCCGGACGGCAAGGGCCGCGTGCGCCTGGACTTCATCATCCCGTCGCGCGGACTGATCGGCTTCCAGACCGAGTTCATGACGGCCACCTCCGGTACCGGCATCCTGCACCACATCTTCGACCACTACGGTCCCTATCAGCCGGGGGCGGTCGCCTCGCGCCAGAACGGCGTGCTGATCGCCAATGCCGCCGGCAAGGCGCTGGGCTTCGCCCTGTTCAACCTGCAGGACCGAGGCAAGCTGTTCATCGGTCCCGGCGAAGAGGTTTACGAGGGCATGGTCATTGGGCTGCACTCGCGCGAGAACGACCTGGTCGTGAACGCGCTCAAGGCCAAGCAGCTCACCAACATCCGTGCCGCCGGGACCGACGAGAACATCCAGCTGACCCCGCCGATCCGCATGACGCTGGAACAGGCCATCGAGTTCATCGACGACGACGAACTCGTGGAGGTCACCCCGGAAAACCTCCGCATCCGCAAGAAGTTCCTGCTGGAGCACGAACGCAAGAAGGCCTC
>NZ_JAWLFK010000009.1:0-2502 GCF_041685615.1 Thioalkalivibrio sp. | reverse complement strand
CATCCGCCGGGCGCTTTTTCGCGTCTCGAGCTGCTGAAACCAGGTTCTTCGTTATCCGGGGAATCGCGAAGCGGTTGTCCGGGACCTCTATGGGGCACCTCGCCGATGGGCAGAGCAGGCAAGGTTTGCCTCTGCATCTAGCCGTTGAACCTGACGCCGCCATTACAGGGCTCACCCATCCAGTTGCCGCAGCAAACCATCCAGTTCCTGGGCCATAACCGGGATGTCAGTCGTGGCAGTGTTCCAGACAATGCGGCTGTCGATCTTCGCATAACCATGGATCAGAAGGTTTCGAAGATCCACGGCCGCCCTCAATTGTGGGATCTGTCGAGCTAGATCGGGATCCGCCTTTTCCAGCTGGCCCAGCGCCTCGCCCAGAATCTCCAGCTGACGCTCAACGGCGGAGCGCATCAGATCGCTGGCTATGTAGTCCTCTTCGTTTGCGTCCTTCACGAATTCCGCCACGCGTCTCGCGGCCTCACGTGCGTCCCAAAGGTACGCCCGCGGATCACGCCGCATGGACCGCTTCCCGGGTTCGTTCGATATCCGCGAGGACATACGGATTGGTCACACTTTGCGGCGTCACCAGGTCCACGGGCCGCCCGAGAATGTCGCTCAACTCTCTGCGCAGACCGAGGAATTGCTCCAGGGACAATCCGGTCTGATCTGGCCCGAATTCCACGAGGAAATCCACGTCCGAACGTTCAGGGTCGAAATCTTCCCCGCGAGCTGCAGACCCGAAAACGTCCAGGCGTGACACACCGAAGTCACGGCAGACCGATTCGAGCGCGTTGCGATGTTGCTGAATCAATGGATGCATGCCCGAGCCTCCTGCCAACATACGATACGACAGTCACGCCCGGAGCGCAGCCACAAGGCAATGCTCGGTTGAGGCGCCGTTTGGTCCGCTGATAGGGGGCATACTTCGGTAGCAGGCTACGGGCCGGGGTTCGCCGGTCCAGGGGCGGGGAAACCAGCAGGGATGGAGACGGAAATAAATCTGTTCCCGTTTCCGTCCTCGGGCGGGCAGGGTCCCCTGGTTGGATCGCGCAACATGAGGTGAGCTGGCCCCTGCCCTCATCCGGTGCTATGGTGTTTTGGTGCCTACGATTTAGCCCGTCAGGAGTGCTTCGATGAGCCGATTAACAATCACCCTGGACGACCAGCTGCATCAGGCCCTGAAAGAGGCGGCGGCGCGGCAGCACCGTTCCATCGCTTCGATTATCGAGGAGAGCCTGGTCTATCGCGGGATTCGTACCCGTAGCGAAGCGCGGCAATTAGTGGCCTCGGCTCGGAAGCGCGCAGCGCTAAGCGAAGAAGATGCCATGGCTCTAGCGCTGGAGGAGACCTGTTCCGAGCGGGGCCGATGAAGCCGTGGACGCTGGTGGTTGACACCAACGTCGTGGTGGCGGGGCTTCTGTCCAGTGCACCACGCTCACCCGTATGCCGTGTCTTGGACGGGATGCTGGCGGGACATTTTCCTTTCCTGACTTCGCCTGACCTGATATCCGAATATCGCAGGGTTCTCTTGCGGCCGTCGCTGGTTCGGCTGCATGGCCTTTCGGACTCGCATATCGATGACTTGGTGACCGAACTGGTCGCCAATGCGATCTGGCGTGAGCCCAGCCCCTCATCGATTTCAGCTCCGGATGCCGGAGATGCTCACCTGTGGGATCTGCTGGCTTGTCACCCGCGCAGCATCCTGGTGACGGGCGACAAGCTGCTGGTCCAACAGCCATTTGCGCCGGGTCGTGTCGTCACGCCCGAGGCGGGCCTTGAGCTGTTTGAACCGAGCTGATTAGTTGCGGGCGCGACTGCCTGGGCTCGAGCGGAGATTGTTATTCCTGATTAGCAACGAGCTTCAGCCCATTGCAGGGAACGTTCTCCCAAGGGTTGGCTCCCTCCGCCGCGGTAGGGTGCTGTTGAGCGCAGCGAAACGCACCATTTCCCGCGTCGTGTCGGTCCTTTGATGGGATTCGCTGCGCTCGTCCCATCCTACAATCTGGCGGCGCTTTGGGGCGTGCCAGTCAAGGTTCGAGGGAAACAGCAGGGGTGGAGAGGGAAAACAAATCTGTCCCCATTCCGTGCCACTGAATCATCCGTTACCCAACACCAGGTGTTGGGTAACGGATGATTTTACACCGCACGAGAAGGCACCCGATGGATGTACTCCACCGGGCGTTTCGATTGGGTCGACGCCGGAAGCGGTGTGCCGGTGTGGTGTGGCTACGGTGCCAGGCGGGTTCTGCGGCGAATACCAACCAGAGCGGTTAAGCCGGTGACAAAGAGGGCGAGTGTCCCCGGAAGCGGAACCTCGGTCGGCCCTCCTCCGATGTCCTGTCCCTCGATTGTGGCACCGTCAAACGCGAGGCCTGACTGGTATGCCTCATCCGACCAGTTCACTACGCCGAACTGCAGGGCATAGTTCCCGGTCTCCAGGAAACTGAAGCTGCTGTTGATCCAGCCGGTGTAGCCACAGCCACCCGACCAGCAAGTCCCTGA
>NZ_JAWLFK010000086.1:0-5116 GCF_041685615.1 Thioalkalivibrio sp. | reverse complement strand
CTGAAATGCAGACCGACCAGATACTGATGACGTTCTTTGCCGGGGTGCTGCTCCTCGGGGTGCTGGGGTTCTTCCTCGGCCGCTCCAAGGCCACTCGGGCTCGGGCCGGCGGGGCGCACATGCATTCGCAGCCGGATCAGTACGCCTGGTTCACCGTTCTGAGCGCTGCCGGTCCGGCGGTGGTGGTCGCGACGGTCGCCGCGATCGTGCTTGGCCTGTTCGAGGGGGCCTTCCCCGGCTGGCTGGCGGTGGTCGGTGCCTTGGGTCTGGGCGCGTTCGGTCTGTTCCTCGGCCTGAGGAGTGTCCGACCCGAACTGCGTGCACGTGACTCGCTGGAGGGAGCGGTCAAGTGGGTGCTGGTCGGCGCGGCCTCGATTTCGATCCTGGCCACCTTTGGCATCCTGTTCGCGATCGTGTTCGAGGCGATCCGTTTCTTCCAGATGGAGAGCTTCTGGTACTTCATTACAGGCACCACTTGGGCACCGGGCGATTCGTTCCTCCAGGGCGCCGGGCGCCTTGGCGGCGAGCTGGATGCCGGTGACGTCGAGGCGGCGGGTTCGAACAACTTCGGCGCCGTACCGCTGTTCGCGGGCACGTTCATGATAACGGCCATCGCGATGCTGGTGGCAGTGCCCATCGGTGTCTCGGCGGCGATCTACATGGCCGAGTTCGCCCCGTGGAAGGTGCGCGACGTGGCGAAGCCCTTGCTGGAGATCCTCGCCGGCATCCCGACCGTGGTTTACGGCTTCTTTGCTGCGATCACCGTCGCGCCGCTGATCGTCTCGGCGGCGGATTCGGTCGGATTGGACGCCTCGTTCAACAATGCGCTGGCGCCGGGGATCGTCATGGGCATCATGATCATCCCGTTCATCTCGTCGCTCTCCGACGACGTGATCAACTCGGTGCCCAACTCCATGCGCGAAGGGTCACTGGCCCTGGGCACCACGCGGGCGGAGACGATTCGATCCGTGGTCCTGCCTGCCGCGTTGCCCGGCATTATCTCGGCGACGCTGCTGGGGGTCTCGCGGGCGCTGGGTGAGACCATGATCGTGGTCATGGCCGCGGGCATGCGCCCCAACCTGACCGGCAACCCGCTCGAGGACATGACCACGGTTACAGTGAGCATCGTCGCTGCACTCACCGGCGACAACGAATTCGAATCGGCCGCGACCTTGTCAGCTTTCGCCCTGGGTTTGGTGTTGTTCGTGATCACGTTGTCACTCAATACTGTCTCGGTTCTCATGATCCGCCGCTTCCGCGAGAAATACGCGGTCAGCAACCTGTAATTCGATCAATCGGAAGCAACCTGTCATGGCTCAGTCGCTCGACGACATCTCCCGTCAACTGGAAAAGCGCCATCGCAAAACGGCCCGCATGAAGTGGCTGTCGATGGCGGCGCTGATTGCGGCCGGTGCCTTCCTGCTGTTCTTCCTCGGCGACATGCTGGTCAAGGGGATGCCAGCCTTCCAGCAGGGTTACATCGAGATGGAGGTGGACTACAGTGAGCGCGCCGCCGAGCTGCCACTGGCGGCGGTCGAAGCGGACTACCGGGAACTGGTCAGCCGCGGTTACCTGCGCCTGATCCCCCGTCGTATGGCCGATGACGAGTCACTGGTGGGCACGAAGCAGACCGAGTGGGTGCTGACCGACGACTCGGTCGACCAGTATCTCAAGGGGCGCAAGTCCCGGCTCGATGATCAGCAGATCGATACGGTCGACCGACTGGTCGAGGAAGGACGGGCCGAGTTGCGGTTCAACACCGTCTTCTTTACCAACGGTGACTCCAAGTTGCCGGAAATGTCGGGCCTGGCTTCTGCGGCCATGGGCTCGGTGTTGGTGCTGATCGTGACACTGGCCTTCGCCTTTCCGGTGGGCGTGATGACAGCGGTCTATCTCGAGGAGTTCGCCCCGGATAACCGCTTCACGCGTTTTCTCGAGGTCAATATCAACAACCTCGCCGCAATCCCGTCGATTCTCTTTGGCCTTCTGGGGCTTGCGGTCTTTATCAACTTCTTTGGTGCGCCGCGCTCCTCGGCGCTGGCCGGTGGTCTGACGCTGGGTCTGATGACTCTGCCGATTATCATCATCAGCTCGCGGGCCGCGCTGAGCGCGGTCCCCGACTCGATTCGTCACGCGGCGTTGGGCGTTGGCGCCACGCGCTGGCAGGCCGTGCGCGATCATGTGTTGCCATTGGCGATGCCCGGCATTTTTACCGGTTCGATCATCGGACTGGCCCAGGCGCTGGGCGAGACCGCGCCCCTGATCATCATTGGCATGATCGCCTACATACCGGATGCCCCGACGGGGCTGACGGATGCGGCTACCGTGCTTCCGGCACAGATTTTTACTTGGGCGGGAATGCCGGAATCGGCCTACGTCGAGCGTACTGCGGCAGGCATCCTGGTACTGCTGACGGTCTTGATCTCGCTCAACGCGACGGCGGTCTATCTGCGCAAGAAGTTCGAGCATCGCTGGTAAATCGCGCAAAAGCTATTGCACATCCTTCAATGAATGCCCATCAACGTCAGGTACGGCGAGCATGACAAGCAAACTTGGATCTTCCGGTGCGCCGGTAAGCTTCACCCAGCATACGAGGCGTGAGACGGCACTGACCGTGCGTGCACTTAACTTGTGGTATGGCGACAAGCAGGCGCTGCACAATATCGATCTGGACATCTATGAAAACAACATCACCGCTCTTATCGGTCCGTCCGGTTGTGGTAAGTCGACGTTTCTGCGTTGTCTGAACCGCATGAACGATCTGATTCCATCGGTGCGCGCGGAGGGGGAGATCCGTCTGGAGGGCAAGAATGTGCTGTCGAAGGAGGTCGACGAGATCGCCCTTCGCAAGAAAGTGGGGATGGTGTTCCAGAAGCCCAACCCGTTTCCAAAGAGTATTCACGAAAACGTAGCCTACGCTCCCCGCATGCACGACATCGTCTCCAGGGGCAGGGATGAAGACGAACTAGTGGAAAAGTCATTGCGTGCCGCCGGTCTTTGGGAAGAAGTCAAGGACCAGTTGGGCCAGCCAGGGACGTCGCTTTCCGGTGGTCAGCAGCAGCGCCTGTGTATTGCTCGTGCGATCGCCGTTCAGCCGAGCGTCATTTTGATGGACGAGCCTACCTCCGCCCTTGATCCGATCTCCACGGCCACCATCGAGGAATTGATGTATGAGCTCAAGAATGACTACACGCTAGTGGTGGTTACACATAATATGCAACAGGCCGCCCGCGTCGCGGATTACACCGCCTTTTTCCACTTGGGGGAAGTGATCGAATATAACGATACGTCAGCCATGTTCTCAAAACCGTATCATCAAAAGACCGAGGATTACATTACTGGTCGATATGGCTGACGAGTCGGACAGTGTCCATCACAGGGTTGTTGCCTCAAACCGTTTTGGCCGCCCTGGCCAGCTCTGACTCCGGGTGTTTGGTCTCCGGGTTGAGATGGACGGGTTCCACTCCAAGGTTTCCCACCTCCAGCGGCTCGGGCTCCGGGCCTTCGCCACTGCGTAGACCTCCACGCGCAGAGCCAGGATAGCCACGTCGTCACCGTTTTGCCGTTCGACCGGCGTCCCGTACTGGATACTGCTGTGCCGGCGCTCTTGGTCATCGAATGCGTTGGCTGGGGACTCGGGCATCGCCTGCAAGTGGCGACCACCGACTCCGTGAACGGGTTGTTGTTGGAAACTCTTGGTCTGCTTTGCGACGGCTCGATATTCGGGGCCGTCAGTTTGTAAGTGCTCAGCGAGATCCATTCTTCCGCCGTTCGCGTAGGGACCGGATAATGGTGCCGGATCCAGTGAGAGCGGATCGGCGCCATGGCATGAGGGCGGAGCAGTTGGAGCGAGTGGAAGCGGTTGGTATCGGGTCGGCAGTGTAGAGGGCAGACGCAGGCGGCTCTGGACGGGGAAGCGATGACGCCGCGGGCGGAAGGAAGCGGCTGGACCGCGGTGGTGCCGGTGACCCTGGTGACCGTTGTGACCTCTCGGTGATGCCTCAGACGTGCGCGCCGAGTTCGAAGCGCTCGTCGCCGTGCAGGAAGATCATGCCCTCGTGATGAGGCGAGTGGGCTAGTTGCTGGCGGATCGCCTGTTCATGGCCGGGCTTGAGATGGGTAATGGCGATGCGCGGACGGTGTTCCAGCAGGGCAAGATCCTCGCCCAGGTGCTGCGGTGTGTAGTGCTTGGCCAGGTCAGCCATGCCCTCCATCTCGTTCGGGAGGCCGGTCTCGATCATCAGGAGGTCGAGATGGGGCAGCGCGTTGAGGGCCGGCCAGAGCTGATGCGAGGAGGTGGTATCCCCGCTGAAGGCGAAGGCCGCGCCGTCGTGGTTGGTCACGCTGTAGCCAACCGCCGGCACAGTATGCCGGGCCGGCAGCACGCGGATCTCGCGATGGTCGGCGGCGATAGTCTGACCGGGCTGAAGCGACTCCAGCTGGATCAGGGGCTGGTCGGGGCGGGGCAGGCGGGTGAAGTCCGGCCAGATCACCCAGTTGAAGACATGGTCGCAAAGGGCCTTCAGCGTGGCCGGCAGACCATGCACCTGGATGGGTGTGGCATTCGGGCTGTAGACCATATCCCCCAGCATGGGCAGGAAGGCAATATGGTCGAGGTGTGAATGGGTCAGGAAGACGTGACGGATACGGCGCAGTTCGTCCAGGCTCAGGTCGCCCACGCCACTGCCGGCATCAATCAGGATGTCGTCGTCGATGAGGATGGACGTGGTGCGCCGCCCCGGACCAATCCCGCCGCTGGCACCCAGGATGCGAACGGACAAGCTCATGCCGGGGAGTATATCGACCCCGCGGCGGGTCGTCCCGCCGCGTGCCACGTGGGCCGGGGGACGGGGCCGGTCGCCCCGCGGTGCTTGAGGTGGGTGGCGGACATGCCCCAATGCTAGACCGGGTCCAACCCTGGCGTCCGTGACGTGCCGCCCGAAAAAGACAATTTCGCAGGCGAAGCGCTGGCGGCGATCGTCGTGCGAACAGGGCTTCCCGCCGCCCTGCGGAGTTGCTAGAATGCGCGTCCTGTTTGGGGCGGTAGCTCAGCTGGGAGAGCGTCGCGTTCGCAATGCGAAGGTCGGGAGTTCGATCCTCCTCCGCTCCACCAAAC